>CAJWOI010000143.1 GCA_913044255.1 uncultured Alphaproteobacteria bacterium | reverse complement strand
CTCGAGAAAGTGTAAGCACCACACCGGTGATATTGGTGTTGTTCTGGAGCGCCGGTTTCACCGGCACCAGGTATGGTGTACCCACTGAAGTAGGAACGTCGTTGTCCCGAAGTTAATTTGAATAGCCTACATTTTCACCCGCTTTTTATATGGGTCATAGGGGGCAAGCAAAGAAGCTTTGGACTTAGCTCGTTTGGCTTCTATTTCAATTTCAAAATTTCCATTCTCGATGAAGTCATTAGTTATTCCACCTTCATTGTGAATATAACCAAGTCCAACTGCACAACCTACTGTATGGCCATAAGAGGCTGAAGTAATTTCGCCCACCATTTCGCCATCGCGAAATACAGGTTCCTGACTGTAAAAAAGTAAATCTGGGTCTTCTAGTGAAAAAATTACCATATGCCTAGTTAGGCGACCTAGTTGTTTTTGAATAGTCGTTCGGCCAATATAGTCGTCATTTTTATTTAAATCGACTGCAAAATTAAGCCCAGCTTCGAGTGGTGTATCCCATGCTGAAATGTCATGCCCGTAATGTCTGTAGCCACGTTCCATACGCAAGGAATCCAATGCATGATACCCAACATCTTGAATATTGAACTCCTTTCCGGCTTCGAGTAATTGTTCATAAACGATTCCCATAAACTCCGTCGGAATGTTAAGCTCCCAGCCCAACTCACCAACAAACGAAATCCGCGAAGCACGACAGACTGTGTGTGAAACTTCGATATTTTGGCAAGTCATGAACGGGAATGCTTCATTTGATAAATTTGCATGCGTTAACTTCGAAATTAATTTACGGCTTTTGGGTCCCATCACCGCGATGACACCTTCGCTTGAAGTGATGTCGTTTATGGAGACGGACCATTTGGGTTTTATATGGGACCTGATCCAGCAGAAAACATGGTTGAATGCACCGGCTCCGCAATAAATCACAAATTCCCGGGTACCGGTTCGCGCAATAGTTATGTCACATTCAATACCTCCCCTTGGGTTAAGCATCAATGTGTACAAAAGGCTATTGATCGGAACATCTATATTTTTTGTACAGAGAAGTTGTAATAGGTTTATCGCATTTTTGCCTTCGATTTTAAATTTCGAAAAAGAAGACATATCAATTAAGCCAACCCTTTCACGAACTGCCTTGTGCTCTTCCGCAGAATAATAAAACCAGTTTTGTCGCCCGTATGAATAGCGATATCTTGGCTCCACTCCTTTAGGCGCAAACCAGTTCGGTCGTTCCCAACCAGCTGCTTCTCCAAAACATGCGTTTCTTTTCACAAGTTCTAGGTGTATTGCGGATCGCCTGATTCCTCTTGCTGTTTCTGGTTGCAGGTGGGGCCAATGCATGCAAAACGCACGACTTGCTATTTCACGAACTCTCGATTGTAAATAGTGGTTGGTAGACTGAAATGTGTGAAATCGGCGAACATTGACCGAAGATATATCGACAGTAGGTGCGCCCTCGACAATCCACTGTGCAAGTGCCATACCAGCTCCGCCACTAACACAAATGCCGGTGGAATTAAATCCGGCACACACGAAAAAATTTTCAACTTCTAAGGATGTTCCAAGCAAGTATTCGCCGTCCGGGGTAAAACTCTCTGGGCCATTAATAAACTGGCGTACTCCAGCATTTTCGAGAGCGGGAATCCGCTTAGTTGCTGAGGTAACCAAATCCTCAAACTGGCCCCAGTCTTCGTCTAACAACGTGAATTCGAAGTTGCTTGGTATACGCTTTACTGGCCATGGGCGAGCAATTTTCTCAGTACCGCCCATGACCAATTTCCCAGCATCTTCTTTGAAGTACGTTAGGCCATCATAGTCCCGTAAACTGGGAAGCTCAGGGTGCAGGCCTGTGATTGGTTCAGTCACAATATACATATGCTCTACAGCCTGGACTGGGATATTTGCTCCCGCCATGCGCCCGACTTCTCGAGCCCACATGCCGCCACAATTGATAACTATCTCACACGCAACTGTTCCTTTATCGGTTTCGACGGCGCTAATTAGATTGTTATTCAATTCAAAGCCATTTACTCTGATATTTTCAATAATCAGGGCTCCTGAATTTCGTGCACCTTTTGCTAGCGCAAGGGTAACGCCTGTTGGGTCAATCTGCCCATCTGAGGGAACGTAAAGGCCACCCTTTAAATCATCTGTTACGAGCAAATCCCAGATGTGTTTTATCGTGTCGGTATCGACAAGTTCGCAGTCCAATCCAAAAAATTTTGATGCTGAAAATCGACGCTTCAGCTCAATCCATCGGGCATTCGATTTCGCTAAAAGAATTGTCCCATTTCTTTTAAAGCCGGTAGCCTGTCCAGTCTCTTTTTCCAATTGCTCGTAGAGATCCAGACTGTACTTGGCCAATTTGGTTTGTGTGCGATTGCTTCGCAGCTGGGCAAGCAGCCCAGCGGCATGCCAGGTGGTGCCAGAAGCAAGCCTTTTTCTTTCCAACAACAATATATCGCGATAACCAAGCTTGCTCAGGTGGTAAGCAACACTACAGCCCGCAATGCCGCCACCTACTATTACTACACTTGCTTTTTTTGGCAGTACGGCAGACGTCATCTATATTTCGGTAATAGGTTTTTTGCTATTCGGTTAGTCGCTGCGGTATTTCCAAATTACCCAACCACTTGCACTGTGAATTCACCCCGGTCGTAATTCAATTACCCATCACCCTGTGGCAGTCCCAACAATCGCGGGTCGGACTACTTGTTTCGTTGCAGAGAGGAATCACTGGCCAGGGATCAAAGGACGATATTGTTAGGCCCCCATGCCAAGAGTATACGGATCTTTTGTTATCAGCACTTCCAGAAATGGAATCAGCCGGGCTGACTGGGCTAGTAAAAGAAAAGTGGAAAAGGGTGCGATGAGGCCTGCTCCGGCGTCATGGTTGACTAGATAACACGGTATTGATCGGTATCCGGAGTTACTGGCTTTAGTTCTGGACTGGGAAGTTTCCGTGAAATATATTGCCTACTACAGCGCGCCGGTAGTTATGTTCGGCAGGTAACTGAAGCATTTGAATCGCCATGGTTATACTCTACTTAGTCCGGTTGCAATCAGTCAGCGACGTGTGGACAAGATACGGGCACACGATCCATTTTTGTAGGCCTCGAGGCGAAAATGGAAGTTGGTTCCTCGAAATCTTCTCGAATTTGGGATTTGTTGTTGGAGGTTGCCCGGAGTCGACAGGATGTTTACTCTTTCCAATAGTTGAATCTTGTGGAAGAGGTAAACCAACGAAGCAAACGGAAGACTGCTAATGGGTATGTTAATTTTTCGAATATTCAAGACACGCCAAGTAGAGGATGCAGGCTTATGACGGCACCAATTGAATTGCGTGGGGTGTGGAAGATTTTTGGACATCAAGCTTTGAAAGCATTTCAAGCGATCCGAGACGAAAATCTTACCAAGGCAGAAGTTCTGAATCGTTTTAACTGCGTGGTCGGTGTTGCGAATGCATCATTTTCCGTAGCGGAGGGTGAGATATTCTGCATTATGGGTTTATCCGGGAGTGGTAAATCCACGTTGATTCGCCACATCAATCGACTGCTTGAGCCTACTGCAGGCCAGGTGTTGATTCTGGGTGAGGACATAATGCACAAGACTGATCGTGAATTGCGCAAACTTCGTGCGACCAAAACTGGAATGGTTTTCCAAAATATTGCGTTATTGCCTCATTGCACAGTTATGGACAATGTTGCGCTACCGTTGGAGGTGCAAAAATATACCATTGGAGAAAGACGGCGAATTGCATTGCGTGTACTAGAAATGGTTGAACTATCCGGTTGGGAAAATCGCTACGCCCATGAATTGTCTGGTGGCATGCAACAACGTGTAGGGCTGGCACGGGCAATGGCCGCTGACCCAGAAATCTTATTGATGGATGAACCGTTTAGCGCCTTAGATCCATTAATTCGACGGCAGCTTCAGGATGAGTTTCTTAAAATCGCAGAAGTGACGCAGAAAACAACAGTCTTCATCACGCATGATCTAGATGAAGCAATCCGCATTGGGCACCGCATCGCAATCATGAAGGACGGAGTTCTCGTTCAGATTGGCACACCGGAGCAAATCGTAACCAATCCAGTGGACGAGTACGTGACCGATTTTGTGGCGGGGATATCCCGACTCAAGTTAGTTCGCGCCGAAACTATAATGGAATCCTGGGACTCCTGGCATTTAGATAATCATCTCGACCTTACCACTGCACCAAAGGTTTCTATTGACGACCATCTTGATCGGCTTATTGATGTTGCTGTGGGACAGGATGGACCGATGGTGGTAGTGGGGAACAACAATGAGTTCGTCGGAGTAGTAGACAGACCACATCTGCTGAGAGGTATCCAGGGAGGTAATTTAGCATGAGTAATAACACAAATACCGATACGAAGGTATCCCACTTTGAGCACGACGAAATTCGTGACTTTGTCGGGACAAATTCTAGTTACTACATCGATCGATTTGATCGATTAGTTGAAAAATCAGGATACTCCTGGAGCTTTAATTGGTTCGCGGCAATATTTGGGCCGATCTGGTTAGCGTCGCGTCAATTGTGGAATTTGTTTTGGATATTGCTTTTTCTAGAGTTACTGGCCTTCGTGCAGATTTCCCGCGGCCTATGGGCTGATTTAGGCTTTGATCAGTTTGTGCGAGGCCAACGCCTTCAGGGCATTGCACTTAAACGCTTACAGGAGGCTGAAAATGCCGCCGACAACGGCGCCGCTAATGCAGACAATATCATGGAGTCCGCTCAGTCATTAAGTCGGGCAGCGGAAGAGGCATTGCTGTTGGCCCAGGCTCAAGCTGAAACAGCGCCTTGGTACATTGTCGGAGGAATAGTGCTTTTGCTAATTGTGAAGTTGGTGGAAGGGGGGTATGGCAACTGGTTATTGTTTAAGAGATTTACCCGATGGCAGGCAGATCGCTCACTCACTACTGGTATCAATAAGATGAATATCCTTGGCGCATCTGCTCTTATTCTTCCAGTATCTGTGTTGACGATTTACCGATTTACAACGAATTCAGCGCCGCAATGGCTAGTGAAAGTGCCGACGGAAAGAGCCTGGCGCGTGGATCTTTCCCAGTCGGTAGATCGGTTTTTCGAGTGGTTTACCCTAGTTGGCGTAGATTTCTTTTCTTCTATTACCGTGGCTATTCGATCTTTACTTGAGGGGATGGATGTACTGCTTGTTGATACGCCCTGGCCAGTGGTAATGACTGTCATCATTTTGTTAGCCCTGCAACTGGCTGGGCCAAGAGTGGCGATTTTTACCACGGCCTGCCTGGTGTACCTGGGTGTGCTTGGGTTTTGGGAAAAAAGTATGGAAACGGTTTCCTTACTCGGGACTGCGGCGTTTATTTGTATCGTTTTTGGAATACCGCTTGGAATTTGGTGTGCGAAAAATAATCGATTGTACGCAGTAGTACGGCCGATACTCGATTTGATGCAAACTATGCCGTCATTTGTATACCTGATCCCCGTCATCGCATTTTTTGGAATCGGTAAAGCGCCTGGTGTCGTGGCGACCATCGTGTTTGGCATGCCGCCAGTGGTTCGGCTTACGGTTCTTGGGTTATATGGCGTGCCTGAATCAGTACGTGAAGCAGCAATTGCATTTGGCGCGTCACGACGGTTTCTGTTGTTTCGTGTCGATCTGCCGTTGGCGTTGCCGTCTATTATGACTGGGGTGAATCAGACGATACTCATGTGTCTATCGATGGTCGTGATCGCATCCTTAATTGGTGCAAAAGGCCTCGGCGAGGATGTGTTACATGCTCTTACCTACGCCGACGAAGGGCAGGGAATTCTAACGGGAATCGCTATTCTGTTTTGCGCCATGATTCTTGATCGCATCGTTCAAGGCCGCAGGCAACGGGCTACGCTTGGTAGTTAAATTAGGCAGATGGAGTTATAGCGAGATTATTCTGCCTGAACAAAAGATAAGATTGGGGAATATTGACAGTCCAACGGATGCCGTTTGCAGATCTTCTGCTAAAGGGAAAGGCCGCCTAATATCAACTTTGACCCAAGCTGCACAAAATTGGGAGGATATATAGACACTGAAACCACCTCACGGTCGCCTATGCTAAAAACCTATTGGCGTCCGTGAGGTGGGGTGGTCAATCAGTGATTATTAAATTGACCTAGAAATAAATACGAATATTAGTGGAGGTATTGGATCAACGCCCCAGCCAGGTATTTACGGTTGCCTCATTCGCAGCGATCCACTCTTTTGAATAATCAACAGCATCGCGTTTGTCGATATCTATTGCAGCGGACCATTCGTTGATCAGATCTGTACCGAAGACTATACGATGTAAGAATTTAACCACCTCTGGAGTCGCAGTCTCCAAGCGCGCTGAGTACGCGATGTACGATGATGATATCGGGAATGACGTCGCAAGATAGGATTCGTTATACCAGTCCGTACTCGTCGACGGATGCACTGGCTTCCACTTTTCGGGATCGTGTTCCGGCTCTTCGATAATCTCATGCAGCCCAAAGACATGATGTGGCGCGTAACATGCAAACGCAAGCGCTTTGTTCTGCTTTACTGCAGTGTCGATTTGTTTAACTATGAGGGCTTCCTCGTACTCCTGTAGTTCATATAGATCCGAAAAGCCATAATCGCGAGCTCGTACTTTCATGTATGCAGCTGATGTCCAACCCGATGCCCCCATCCAGAGTTCGCCACGACCATCACCATCCGTATCAGTGGCTTGCACAACCTCTGGTTTTGCCAGATCATAAATGGTGTTAAGGCCATAGGTTTCCTTTGTATATTTTGTGGTGCACATTGCATCGCGACTGTTAAAGGTAACTTGTGTTAGCTTGACAGTTCCTTTATTTGTTACG
>CAJWOI010000142.1 GCA_913044255.1 uncultured Alphaproteobacteria bacterium | reverse complement strand
GCTCTTCACAGACTATTTCGACTTTAATGTGAGACGTGATGTACTCGACCTTTGAATAGTCGTACCTATCGCCGTGCACTTCCCTCGCTTCCTCTACAAAGTCTTCAGTCGTTCTTACCCTTATCGCTGCCGCGCTTTCGGTGCCGCATACTGGGCACCCGACGTCTCGTATGTGGTTGGCTGGGTTTTGTCCAAACGCACCGTGATCAGGACAGACAATAGTTACGTTACTGAGCGCATTTACGTACTCGACTTGCGAATAGTCATAGCGATCCCCATGCGCCCGCCGAGCGTCCTCCAGAAAACGTTCGCGAGAATGACTCAGCTTTTTACCCGTCTCGACCCGGCCACATCGGTCACAACCAAATCCTTTTAAGTGTGAGAATAATCGCTGATGAAACGAACCGTGATCCGGGCATACAATTTCTACCTTACTCTCAACGTTTTTAAATTCTACGCGGGAGTAGTCATAACGACTTTTGTGAGCCTTGTTAGCGCGTTCGATAAATCTATCCAACGTCAGCGGTTTATTTCCGCCACACTCACGGCAGCCACGCCCCGTGCAATGACCCGATGGTTGCTGCTCAAACTCACCGTGTACGGGACAAATTATCGTGACCTTACTCCTAGCGGCTACGTACAATACTTTCGAGTAGTCGTACCGGTCGCCGTGCACTTTGCGAGCACGTTGGATGAAATCTGCTGTAGTTACACGTTTAGACATTGTTACAAGGTACACACAATGGCAGTACCTGGCGAGCCTCAGAATGTCGCCTTTGGGTCAAAAGCAGACACTTTCGCCTTATCCCAATAATGTCCGCTTTCGGGTGTATAGCGGACTCTATTAAGAGGGTGCCGAAGAGTCCGCTTTTAGCCAGAAGCGGACATTAAAATACTAGACGGGTATGACTTCCAGAATATTTGTTTCCAACCCCGTTGGGATCGTTCAACTTGACTTGAAGTTCATTTCCTCCAGTGGGTATCCATAGGGAAGCGGGACAACTTAGCGAGTGAATATTATTCATGTTAAACGAATAAACTGAGGTAGCCAGGTTGTTCTATATCGGGTTGTCCTATACGATTGTTTCGGGAGCCATTAGCAAGATTTTCAAGCCGTGAGCAAACCTCAAAAGCAAACCGCAAAACCAAAAACTCGTCGTCGAGGCCAGGGTCGCCCGGCGGGAAGCGCAAATGGCGTCGGCGAAGACGCATTGATCGGCGCGGCGCGAAAACTGATGAAAGAAAAACCGCTTGCCGAGCTGACCCGGCTGGAAGTCGCCAAATCGGCCGGTGTCGATCCAGCTTTGATCCGATATTATTTCAAGGACATGGACGGGCTTTTGGTTGCGGTGTTGAAGCAGATGCTAGCCGAAAGCTCGATGGCTATAATGTCGAGCAAGGAAATGCCGGGGACTCCTGAAGATAAATTACGCCGCCGGATCGAGACATTTATCGACTTTGGGGCGGCTAATCCTGGATCGCACGACCTGTTTGTTCGCTTTATCATTGACGGCAAAACCAAATGGGCGGCGGAAAAGCGGCGCGAAATCACCAAGGCTGGCTTCGCCGATCTGAAAACACTTGTGGATGAAGGGCGGGCTGAAGGTGTGTTTCGCGACGATTTTGACGAACGGTTTCTCTATATCCTGTTCTTTGCGGCATCGAGTTTCTTTTTCAGGACTGCCGGCCCTATATTTCCCCAACTCTTCGACGCGAAGGCCAGCCCCCGCACACTGGCAAAGCCCTATAGCGCCTTTATGACCGACATTTTGCTCTCAGGAATCGAGCGGAAAGACCCGTCCAAATAAGTCGGGCCAGCTGCAATTTAGCAATTGATCTTTTTCGGCATAAAGAACATAATTCTTTTCAAAAGAATAAACTGAAGCTGGAGCTTCAGATGAGGGTGGCGAAAGCCAGCTACCGTGGCGTAGCGATGGCACTTCTATTTGCCACCAAATCCCGTTCATCGCGCTGATGGTGAACCTAGATAGGGAGTAACTTGATATGTCAGATGAATACAAAGTATTGATCGTCGGGGGCGGCATTGCCGGTCAGGCGCTTGCGATATCTCTAGCGAAGGGCGACATTGCCTGCGAGATCGTTGAAATCAAGCCGGACTTTGAGATCCTGGGTGCAGGTACAGCCCTGCTAGGCCCCGCCATGCGGGCGCTTGAGGAAATCGGAGTTGCCGATGAGGTTCGTGCCGCGGGATGGTCTCATGAGGATGTCAAATTTCGCTACCGGGATGCCCATGGGGATGTTGTCGTGGAAACTTCAGTTGAGGGCAGTGGCAGTGGTCTGCCCGTTGGTATCAGTATCATGCGTCATGCTCTGCATGTCGTATTGGCGGAGAAAGTGGCCGAAGCCGGTGTGCACGTTAAAATGGGGGCTACGGTCGAAACCGCGGATAACGGACCGGACTCGATCGACGTTACTTTCACCGACGGTACCAGCGCGAGCTACGATTTGCTGGTCGGCGCGGATGGTAGCCGCTCGAAGATACGAGCGCTCCTATTTGGCGGCGAAGAACCTAAATTCTCCGGCTTCTCCGCTTGGCGCTATGTTATGCCGAGACCGGAATCCATTAACGATTTGAACTGGTTCTGGGGGGGTAAATCTACCATCGGTATCGTGCCACTTTCCGATACCGAAATGTATCTGGCCGGCACCTCGATTGAACCAGGCAACCCTCGTTTTGCAAGGGAAGATTTGCCACAGTTGTTCCGCGATAGATTTGCTCTGTTCGAAGCCGAAATTCCAGAACTCCTCGCCCAAGCAACGGATCCGGACAAGGTGGTTTATACGCCACTTGAGGAAGTCAGGATGGAAGGACCTTGGTACGATGGCCGGGCCATTCTGGTGGGCGATGCGGCCCATTACTCAACCCCGTTTTGGGCCTTCGGTGCCGCCTTGGCACTTGAAGATGTTGCCTTGCTCGGTCGGCTGCTGAAAGAGGAGCGGGATCCGTTCAAAACTCTTCCAGCGTGGTTTGATCGTCGTCTGCCGCGTTGTGCGTTCGTACAAAATGGTTCGATTGAAACCGGCAAGCAGATGCACGACTACGATGGCGAGATACCCAGGGTGTTCCCGCCGCCCGCCCGTGAGGCTTTACAAAGCGCCATGGAGAAACGGTCTGCGAAACTCGCTGAACCATATTAGTGCGGGCTAGGAAAAACGGCAATCCTTGACAGTAACTGTTTAAGTCATGCTTACTGGTAGGCCTGAGAAGCGGCGAAAACCGCCGCGGGCAGGGAGGGGATTGCAGTCATGAAACGCATAACTTTTGTCGGAGCATTTATTGCAGGTTTCATTCTGGTGCACCCATCACTAGTGGTGGGTCAAGGGAAGAAACTCTCAGATCGGGCCAAGGCCATGGATGCCAATAAGGATGGGCTCGTTCAGGCAGGTGAAGCTCAGGGCATGTTAAAGTCCAATTTCAAGGAAATGGACTGTGACAAAAACGGCGGATTAGACGGCGCTGAAATAAGTGGTTTCTTTTCGGGCGGGTGCCCTGAACCTGCCGCTGTCGTTAAAAAAACCAAATTTCCGCCCCTCTCAAATCGGGCAAAAGCCATGGACGCCAATAAAGATGGGCTTGTTCAGGCGGGTGAAGCCCAGGGCATGTTGAAATCCAATTTCAAAGATATGGACTGTGACAAGAACGGCGGATTGGACGGCGCTGAAATAAGTGGCTTCTTTACAACCGGTTGTCCCGAACCTGCCGTTGCTAAAAAATCAATCGCCCAACAGGTGCTGAAATTTGCCTCGCCAAGCCCGGCGCGGGCACCAATCAATTGGCGTTTTCTAAGACCCTGGACCAAAAAAGTCACCGCCGATAGCGGCGGTGCTCTCAAAATAGAACTCAAAACCGGTCGCAAGTTGGCGACGGCGCTTAACGTTTATGATCGCGTAGTCTCGAACGTCGCTCAGATTGGTTGGGCCGGACTGCTCTTGTCAGGGAAGTTCCAGCGTTCGTTGGTAACCGGGTTACCTTTCTTGCTCAATAATTCTGAGGAAGGCTCGCTGGCGCTATGGCGGCTTTATGCAAAAGGCATAATCAAATCTGAATATGGCGAGGTCCGGCCACTCGCGCTGACAACTTTCCCCATGTTAGGATTCCATACCCGCAAAACACCGATAAAGACCTTGGCAGATGTGAAAGGACTGAAAATTCGCTCGACAAGCCGCCTCTCCGCCCAGCTCGTCAAGGTCCTGGGCGCAGCACCTATGTCTATACCTTTCTTCGATCAGTATCAGGCTCTTAATCGCGGAACAATCGATGGCACGCTTGCCCAGTGGACAATCTTCTATCCATTCAAGCTTGATGAAGTTACCAAACATCATCTTGAGGGCCTGCGTATGGGCGGCTTCCCAGGCATGGTATTTATGCCCCATAAGATCTATGACGGCTTAACCGCTGCTGCCCGCCACGCAATTGATGCCAATTCGGGTGAAAATTTCAGTCGTGATTTCGGCAAGTTTTGGGACACAGCGCAAACTCAGGGGCGCGACTATGTATCGAAAAAGCCTGGACATACCATAACAAAAATCAGTCCGGAAGACGAAGCTAAATGGCGAGAGAAGATGAGGCCGATCACCACTCAATGGATCAAATCTTTGTCAGATGGCCAGAAAATCCTCGACGCACTTAAGGCCGAGTTGGCGAGTATCAGGTCAGGAAAGTAGGTCCCTCAATTTATGTAATGCGGACGATTACCAATGAATGAGCGAGTTGAGCGCGCGAATGCGATATGCATTTCGCTCACCCGGCGCATCGCCTTCGCTGGCGTCTTGGCCATGCTGATTGTCGCTGGCGTGACTATTGTCGATATCTTCCTTCGGGTCACCTTCAATTCTCCTATCGCTGCTTTGAATGAAATCGTCGCCATGGTTTTTGCCATTGCGATCACTGCCTGTTTTCCCGTGGGCATCGCTCAACGCGTTCATCTGAGAGTGAACATCCTGTCCGCCTACTTTGGCGAAAAACTGAGTGGCTGGCTGATAGCAATCGGTTCACTGCTATTATTCTGGATGTTTGCCCTTTTTACCTGGCGGATTGGCGTCTACGCCACGGAAATGTACGCACGCGACGCCACGACGATGATCCTGAATATCCCGAGGAGTCCGTTCTTGTGGGCGGTTACGTTGCTATGTGGTATCAGCGCGATGGTCCAGTATGTGGTCTTTGCGGGCGATGTTGTAACGGCCTGCGGTAAGTCACCGAACTCACCATACAACATAACAACGCTGTGCTTGCTTGGGGGGCTTGTTACGACACTGATAGCGATCCTTATTTTTGATGGTGCGGTCATAGCGCTTTCAACGTCGGCAAAGACAGCACCCGTGACGACAGCACTGGTAATATTTGGGCTTGTTTGGGTTTTGCTGTTTTTACTTATCCCCATCGGGGCCGTCATGGTTCTGCTTGGATTCATCGGCATGGCCCTGTTGCTTGACACGGGTCCAGCACTTTCTGTCGTTGGCTCCGAAGTCGCAGCGTTTCTGACTAATGGTCAACTCGTCGTGCTGCCGCTGTTTTTAATGATGGGTGTTCTCGCCTCGGCGGCGGGACTTTCGGAAGATATATACCGTCTAGCCCAGGCGCTACTGGGACATTTTAGGGGCGGGCTTGCGCTAGCTACCATTGGTGGGTGTGCAGGGTTTGGCGCTGTCACCGGCTCTTCTGTAGCAACAGCAACAACCATCGGGCGAGTCGCTTTGCCCGAAATGAGCCAACGCGGATATGAACGTGGTTTCTCCGCTGGATGTGTTGCCGCGGGAGGAACGCTCGGCGCCCTGGTGCCTCCTTCCAGCGCCCTCATTCTCTATGCCTTCTTGACGGAGGAATCTATTGGTCGGCTATTTGTAGCTGCGTTAGTACCGGCAGCATTGGGTGTCCTCCTCTATATGCTGACTATTTCCGCTTATGTCCGATTGGCTCCGAAAGCAGTCCCCGCTCCCAGTAAATTCGATACCACAGAATTGAAATCCGAGTTGCGGCGCGGCTCGACCGTAATTGCGCTATTTGCCATCGTCATGGGTGGCATCTATAGCGGACTGTTCACAGCAACGGAAGCTGCGTCAGTCGGGGTGGTTGGCGCATTTTTAGTAGCCCTGTTTCGAGGCAAGTTACGTGGCGGCGCTTTTTGGAATGTGATGGGTGAAACGGCATCCATAACCGCCATGATTTATGTGTTAATTCTGGGAGGTATCACTATTTCCTTTTTCCTCGGGATCACGGAACTACCGGAGGTGCTGACAACAAAAGTAGCCCAAATGGACCTCCCGCCACTTGGCATTATTGCTATTTTATTGGTGGTATATATTTTATTAGGCGCGGTCATGGAATCCTTTTCGATTATGGTAATCACGGTTCCGGTGATCTCCGGGCTGATTATCGATCTCGGCTTTGACCTTACCTGGTGGGGGGTCATTATGTTGGTGGTCGTGGAGATCGGCTTGATAACGCCACCTTTCGGGATCAACGTGTTTGTGCTGAAGGCCGTTGCCGGCGCCGACCTGCCACTGACTGCCGTGTTTCGAGGAGTAATGCCTTTCGTCGGCGCTGATATTGTGAAATTAATACTATTGGTTTTATTGCCTTCGTTGGTATTATGGCTCCCGTCGACGATGTTCAATTAGGTAGGATCAAACTGCTGTTGCAGGCCCCGATTTGTACCCACACAATTCCCTGTTCTCGAATAATCATTCCCTGTTAAATAGCGTATGGAAACTACCCGGGAAGTGAGGTTAGGCTTTACGCCCACTAATGTCCTGTCCTGCCCCCCTATAACTGAGCCACTTGTGGTATGAGTATTTTAGTTATTTCGGGAGGCAATAATGACGCGGAAGCGATTTTCAGAAGAAGACATATTGGGGATATTACGGCAAATAGAAATGG
>CAJWOI010000141.1 GCA_913044255.1 uncultured Alphaproteobacteria bacterium | reverse complement strand
TCAAAAACTAACAGAACTCGCATCCCAAAAGATACAAGCTACTGAACATAGGTCCCCCGTAGTCAATGTCCGCGATCCAACAACTCGGTGGGGAAGTTGTTCAAAAAATGGGCGGTTATCATTTTCATGGCGTTTAATATTGGCGCCGCCCTTTGTAATGGACTACGTCGTAGCACACGAGGTAGCGCACTTGAGCGAATTCCACCACGGACCAAACTTCTGGCTATTGGTCAAAAAATTATGTCCCGGTTATCGCAGATCCAGACACTGGTTAACACGTCATGGCGCCACGTTGCTCCGTTATGGGTGAGCTCTGATCATAAACGCTCTCCAAATGGTTGCAGGCAAGCCTCCTCCGGAAACTCGGTCCATCGGTGTAGACTCATCGTTTCCGAGCCATATTCCGGCGGTAATGTCTCCATGGTATCCAATAAACCAAGCGTCACGGAAATCTTGGCTCGTGCCTGTTTTCCCTGCACCTCCTGGTATCGCGGCGTTTCGCCCAGTCCCGCTCGCAATAACCGCCCGCAATAAATCATCCATAGCAGCAGCAACAGCGGGCGCGATCGCTTGACCCGCTCGGGACGCTCGGCGACGGTATAAAACAACACCCGTACGATCTCGAATCTCAACAATTCCGTATGGCCATAGTGTCCGCCCTTGATTAGCGATACTCGCGTATGCGGCCGTCAACTCGAGTAGAGTTGTTTCGGCCACCCCAAGAGCAAGACTGGGGCTAGCGCGTAGCGAACTCGTTACGCCCAGGCGACGGGCAATGGCAATCACTCGATCTCGTCCGACACGTTCGGCGAGTTTCACGGCAACGGTGTTGATCGACTGAGCAAAGGCCTCGCGCAGAGTTATTTGGCCTCTGTATCGTCCATCGTAATTTCGCGGTCGCCAGCCATCAATCTCGATGGCTTCATCTTCGAAATATTGACCGGGCTTAAATCCGACCTCTAGCCCGGCCAGGTATACAAAAAGTTTAAACGCCGATCCGGGTTGCCGACGTGCTTGAGTAGCTCTGTTGAACTGGCTCTCTTGGTAGTCACGCCCACCAACCATCGCCCGCACTGCTCCATCAAAACCAAGGGCAATTAAAGCTGCTTGGCCGGCTCCAGCTATTTCCGCACCGTTTTGAGATGAGGATAGTGCCTGATCGGCGGAGCGTTGTAGGCGCGGATTGAGGCTGGTCTCCACAATAAGATCGTGCCGCGGCGCACCCACGTAATCGGGTAGCCGTCCTAATACCCAATCTACGAAGTAGCGCGCACTTCCGTTTCCCACGTATGCGCCGGTCGGATATGCGGGTGCGTGCTTCGCCACCGCCGCTTCTGCTCGAGTGAGCCATCCGCTGGCAACCATGTTGTCAATTACCTGGACCGCGCGAGCCTGGGCAAGGCCGAGATCTCGGATCGGTGCATACCGGCTAGGCGCCTTCAACAAGCCGGCGATCATCGCTGATTCCGATAATGAGAGATCCCGTGCCGATTTTCCGAAATAACGTGACGCGGCAGCCTCAACGCCGTAGACCCCTCCACCTAGGTATACCCGGTTTAAGTAGATAGTTAACAATTGATCCTTGGAGAACGTACGCTCAAGCCATAACGCTAAGAGCAGTTCTCGAATTTTTCGCTGGAAGCTCCTCTCCGGGGTCAGAAAAAGGTTTTTAGCAAGCTGCTGAGTGATCGTGCTACCACCTTGAACAACACGACCAGCTAGTAGATTGCGAGTTGCAGCGCGCGCAACTCCTAACCAATCCACACCACCATGCAAGTAGAAACGCCGGTCCTCAGTGGCCAACACCGCCCGAGGTAACGCCAACGGCAGTTCATCAAGCATTACTGGTTCCGCATGCACCGGTCCAGCGGTACCGAGTACCGCCCCGTCAGCGGCGAGAAGGGTGATCCCAGGAGCCCTATAATCCACACCCAGCGACGCGGGATCGGGCAAGTCATAGGCATAATAGGCGATCACTCCAGCAAGGGCGACGCTGGCCCAGACGACCATTACCAAACCCCAATAGGCTAACAGCCTTATTGTCGGCCAAAGAACTTTAGACTTCTTTGACGGCACGGAGGACACGCGACGTGAACCAGCCTTTCTCTGTCGACCGCCGCTTTGGTCGCGTGCCATGAAGATTAGATATCGGTATGTTGTAAGCCGTTAGACATCCAAATTAGCGACATCAAGCGCGTTTTGTTGGATGAATTCGCGCCGTGGCTCCACAAGATCACCCATCAACGTTGAAAATAAATCATCAGCATCGTCAGCATGGCTCACCTTCACTTGGAGCAAATTTCGAGCCTCCGGATCCAGCGTAGTTTCCCATAACTGATCTGGGTTCATCTCGCCCAAACCCTTATAGCGCTGGATAGTGGCACCTTTCCTGCCTTGGGACAGCACCATCTGGAACAAGCTTGTGGGCCCATGCATCGTATAAGTGCTATCCTTAAACTGGAAACTCACAGGATGCGCATAAATCTCCTGCAACATGGCCGCATCCTTATCTAGCGAACGCGCCTCCGTACTTTCCACCAAACTTACATCTATCTCATAGCGGCTCACAACACCGCGCCGATTATGCTCAAAAGCCAAGCATTCCCCAATTACGCCAGAACCCGACCAACCGTCCTCTCCTGGATCCGCCAATTTATTTAAACGATCAGCAATATATTGGGCGGCCCGTTGTATATTCTTTGTGTCGTTAAGAAGTTCCAGGTTCAGGACCCCCGCAATGGCCGCCTGTTCAACTAGAGGCGCGGTTATCCGCCTTGCCAAAGTTCTAAGTCGGGAACACTGGGCTCGTGCATGCTCCACGATCTCAAGCAGATCGTCTCCTGTGCGCCCCTCCTGCTCCCTACTCTGCCCCACCATAAGGCGTGCACCTTTAAGGCCTTCGTCAATGAGAAAGTCATCAAGTGCGCGTTCATCTTTTTTATACACCTCCGCAGTACCGCGCTTAACCTTGAACAGGGGTGGCTGAGCGATATAAAGGTACCCACGCTGCACAATTTCCGGCATGTGGCGATAGAAAAACGTGAGCAATAGTGTTCGTATGTGTGACCCATCAACATCCGCGTCAGTCATTATTATGACCCGGTGATAGCGAATTTTTTCAATGTCAAACTCATCGTGAATACTGGTGCCCAACGCCGCGATCATTGTGCCAATTTCGGCCGAGGACAACATCCTGTCGACACGGGCGCGTTCGACGTTAAGTATTTTACCCCGCAACGGCAGGACAGCTTGATTATGGCGGTTTCGAGCTTGCTTAGCAGACCCGCCCGCCGAATCTCCTTCGACCAAAAATATTTCACTTTTCGCTGGATCCCGCTCCTGACAATCAGCGAGTTTACCGGGCAGTGACGTAATATCCAGGACTCCCTTTCGGCGAGTCAAATCACGCGCCTTCCGCGCTGCTTCGCGCGCCACTGCAGCTTCAACCACTTTGCCCACAATAACACGCGCAAGTTTGGGGTTTTCCTCGAGCCATTGGCTGAGTTTATCGGCAACTATTCCGTCTACGATCGGACGGATCTCAGAACTCACTAGCTTGTCTTTGGTCTGTGATGAGAATTTAGGATCAGGCGCCTTAACTGATAGTACGCATGTAAGCCCTTCCCGCATATCATCACCAGCGAGTTGAATTTTTTCTTTGCGCGCTAGACCTGATCCAGCCACGTAAGAATTAATTGTTCGTGTCAAAGCGGACCGAAATCCAGCAAGATGTGTACCCCCATCTCCCTGCGGAATATTGTTAGTAAAACAAAGCATGTTTTCGTGATAGCTAGCATTCCACTGGAGCGCGGCATGAACCAACACACCATCTCTCTCATCGACAATCGAGATCGGTGGCTCGTGAAGAGCCTGCTTATTTCTATCCAAATAATCAACGAAGGCTTCAATTCCCCCGTCGTAATGCAAATCTATCGTGCGGGGTTCCGTACCTCGTTTGTCATTAAGTAAGATTTTAACCCCCGAATTGAGGAAAGCGAGCTCGCGCAAACGGTGTTCCAACACGGACAAATCAAAAACCGTGTTGGTAAATGTTGCAGTAGACGGCAAAAAAGTGATCATGGTGCCGGTCGACGAGCCAGCTTCAGAAACAGAAGTCAGCGGTTCTTCCGGTTCACCGTGTACAAACTCCATAAAATGGTGTTTGCCGTCGCGCCATATGTCTAATTTGAGTCGCGCGGAGAGCGCATTGACTACCGATACCCCAACACCATGTAGTCCGCCCGAAACTTTATAGGAATTTTGGTCAAATTTCCCGCCAGCGTGAAGCTGGGTCATGATCACTTCTGCCGCCGACACCCCTTCCTCATCATGGATATCTGTTGGAATTCCGCGCCCATTATCAGAAACAGCCACGGTACTGTCCGGATTCAGTGTAACCGTAATCTGATCGCAAAAGCCGGCTAGTGCCTCATCAATTGCGTTGTCTACAACCTCGAATATCATGTGATGAAGGCCGGACCCATCATCAGTATCGCCAATATACATCCCTGGACGTTTTCGCACTGCATCTAGCCCACGCAAAATTTTAATAGAATCGGCGCCATAATGGGCAGAGCCATTCTCAGTCATGCCAGAATTGCTCATTGCTTCAGCTTTCTACCGTCACACTTTTTGAGGTCCCCGTCACTAACAGTGAGAAACTGCGCTCGGGACGCGAAATAGGAAAACAAATCAGCATCAACCCCAGTTAGCCAAGTTTGAGCCCCAAGCATACATAGAGCATCAATCAAGTGCCCGCGGCGTATCGCATCTAAATGAGCCATCGCCTCATCCAAAAGTATCAACGGCGTCTGACCTGATCGCTGCACTTGTGCCAGCGCATGGGCCAATACAATCGAAATCAGCAACATTTTTTGTTCGCCTGTGGAACAGTGTGCCGCGGGCAGATCGTGATCTATATGCCAAACCAAAAGCTCTGTCCTATGCGGACCAAAGGCTGCAGCTCCGGTTTCACGATCACGCGTCCGAGACTTTGCTAGTTCGGACCGGAATTGTTCTTCAACAGTTACAGCGGGTGTATACTTGAGCCCGCACTCCACGGTACCCTCAAACGCAATGCTGGCCCGTGGGAACCACTCACTGAACGAGGAATCAAGGAAATTATTTAAGCAAGTCAGTGCATCACATCGCGCTGCCGCGATTGCTACCGCATGCTCCGCAATGGTTTCTTCGATCGCGCTTAACCAAACATCATCAGCGTGATACGCGCGGAGCATTTGAACCCTTTCCCTCATACAGCGCTGATATGCTAAGAGGCGGCGTCCGTGCTCCGGATCAAAACCCGTAACCATATGATCAAAAAAGCGGCGGCGTGCACTGGGCGCGTCAGTAAACAATCTATCCATCCCTGGCGTTATCCAAATCACATGTAAATACTCGGAAAGGGTACTTTGCACCGCCCCATCTACTCCATTGATGCGTATTTTCCGCCGCCCGGGTGTTCCACCAATATGACCCGTCCCAATATTGATGCACCCATTACATCCGGATAAAGTAGCGGCCACAGCCCAACCATGAGGCTCCGGCTCACGTTTGGAAAAATCGGCGAGCCGAGCCCTCCGCAACCCTCTTCCAGGTGCCAAAAGGGACAGTGCTTCAAGCAAATTTGTCTTTCCGGCCCCGTTTTCTCCTGTAAGCACAACTGGCTCAGGACCTACTTCAACATTCAACCGCGCAAATGACCGAAAATGGTCAAGCACGAGGCGCCTGACCACAAGTTTTGCGGAGCGAGAAGACATGGTTATATCGGCCAAAGCCGGGGTCTGGGTCAAGCGCCGACGCTCCTAGACTCTGTCCCATGGGGCGAAGGTGTACACGGCCCAAAGCACGGGCACGAGAATGACTGCGAGGTTCTGCCAAGCAAGTCAGTTGAATATACCCCTGCCACAATCTACACGCGCATTGGCATCAGCACATAAACAGTTCGGGGGTCATCACCATCAATGATTACGGTTGGAGAGGCACCATCCTCCATCTCGAAGCGCATGCTGCCCCCCTTGATTTGCTCTGTCATTTCCAGGACATATCGGGAATTAAATCCAATATCGAGATCATCCGAATCATAAGCGACGGGAAGCTCCTCAGAAGCACTTCCTTGGTCCGGGCTATTCGCCGATAGCACCAGTTTATCCGAGTGGAGACTCAATTTTATAGCACGCGATTTGTCGCTCGAGACAGTCGATACGCGATCAACGGCTTCAGCAAAGACACCCCCGTCTATTTTCATAATCCTGCTATTACCTTCGGGTATCACACGTTGATAATCTGGGAAGGTGCCGTCTATCAACTTTGAAGTCAGTACGGCGGAGCCCACCGCAATCCGAACTTTAGTCTCTGACAAAGCAACTTCGACCAACCCCTCAACAGCCTCAAGTAATTTGCGAACTTCCAATATTGCTTTACGTGGCAAAATTACGCCGGGCATGCCCGCTGAGCCATCGGGCAGATCAACCTCCACGCGTGCCAAACGATGGCCGTCAGTAGCGACAGCACGTAGTGCTGGGGTATCACCATCTGTGACCGCATGCAGATAAATGCCATTCAGATAGTACCGCGTCTCCTCCGTGGAAATCGCAAACCGAGTTTTGTCAATCAATTGACGTAAATCCAACGCTGAGATCTGGAATTTACACGCCAAATCCCCCTCACTCGTCGCGGGGAAATCTTCAACTGGCAGACAAGACAACGTGAATAGTGAACGTCCGGACCTGAGTCGTAACTGCTCTCCCCCATCACCAGTATCAAACTCGACCTGGCTCCCTTCGGGCAGCTTCCGAACAATATCAAAAAGCATGTGGGCCGGAGCAGTTGTCTTACCATTTTGGGTAATTTCGGCAGGTGTTTTGTCATGAACCCATATGTCCATGTCGGTAGCCATTAGAC
>CAJWOI010000140.1 GCA_913044255.1 uncultured Alphaproteobacteria bacterium | reverse complement strand
CAGTGATGAACCACCCCGAACCGGGGCCGACTATTTTCAGGATGGCTCGGGGAATATTGGGGCGTCCAGTTCGACACGAAGACGCTCTAGGGCCTCGCCAAAGCCGGTAGCAAGGCGCAATTCGTCTGTCGTCGGACAGGCCAGTTCCGAGCGTGAGAAGTGGTAATTCGTCGTCTGTTAAGAACTCCGACAGGCCCGACATGTCTATGGTTTTCGGCGATTTTCAGTAATTGAAATTGCAAGAAAGTGAGGTTTTGACGGCCCTTTCCTTGCGTTTTTGATTCACTTTCCGGCCCATTCATGATTCCTTGAAGATATTGCTTTTGGGGGTTCTCATGCGACCGAAACAGCCGAAAAAAGTCGATCACGACGATCTTTTCAAAGCCCGTCTGGATCAGATCATCAACATGAAGCACGAACTTGTCGTCTTGGCTGACAAGATCGATTGGGCGTGGCTGGATGAGAAGATCGCGCCCTATTTTTCCCATGAGGGCCGACCGGCGGAACCCGCGCGTTTCATGCTCGGCATGTTCATCCTCAAGCACACCTACGCCCTGGCCGATGAGCAGGTCTGGGATCGTTGGGTACATGATCCCTCTTTCCAGTACTTCACTGGCGAAGAGTTTTTCCAGCACGGCCTACCCCATGAACGCTCCGGCATGAGCCATTGGCGCAACCGCATCGGCGAGACCCTGGAGATGCTGCTGGCCGAAAGCCTGCGCATCGCCCATGACACGGGCGCCCTGAAGAAAAGCGATCTGGCCCGCGTCACCGTGGATACAACGGTGCAGCCCAAGAACATCACCTTCCCGACCGACGCCAAGCTGCTTCTGGTGGCGATCCAGCAACTCGGCAAGCTGGCCAAGGAGCACGGCGTGGAGCTGCGCCAGTCCTATGCCAGGGCGGCCAATTCATCCTGCATGCCAAGGCCTTGCCGGGAAACCCCTATGACGGCCACACCTTAAGGGAGGTTCTGCAAGAGACCCAGGCCCTAACCGGCCGGGAGATCGAGCGGATCTACGTCGACAAGGGCTATATCGGCCACAAGGCGCCGAAACCGATGCGGGTCTTCCGCTCCGGGCAAAAGCGCGGCGTGCATGGTCAGATCAGACGGGAACTCCGGCGCCGATCCGCCATCGAGCCGGTGATCGGTCATTGCAAGGAAGACGGCCATATGGACCGCAATTACCTGAAAGGCCGCAACGGCGACCAGATCAATGCCGTCATGAGCGCCGTCGGCTACAACTTCCGTCTCATACTTAAATGGCTGAGGGCTTTGTTGTGCAAAATCATCGCCACCATGTGGGCCGCAATCATGCCAGCCTCAGCGCTCAGAACCGCTTCTTAACAGACGACTATCTACCGGGCGATCTGGAAAACCAGATCGGCGTCTTCGTCGATCATTACAACAACCAGCGTTACCACGAGAGCATCGGCAACGTCACACCCGCTGACGCCTACTTCGGGCGTCACACCGCGATCATCGAAAGGAGAGAAAAAATCAAGAAACTGACTATCCAGAACCGCCGCTTGTACCATCAACGCCAAGCGGCATAACATTAAACTCGGATGAGCCAGATCCTCCGTTATGAAGCAGGCTCAACTGTCCCAAATGTCTTGATGACGGACAGACCGTCCTTAGTTTGCGTCCCCCATCCCTCTAGGTAATTGCGGTGTCGATACTGCTACTAACGTAGTTTCATCTCCATCACTTAATCCGAGGACTTTTTGGCCAAAGGCATCCATGCGCACCGTCCCAGGGGTAACATCTGTCGCACTGCGCACCCAGGCGCGCAGCGGAGCCGGATTCTTACCCAGCAATTCAACGAGATCGTCGTGGGCAACGTTGAGCCGACTAGCGTCAGATGCTGCGAGTGTCAGAATTCGCCGCCGTCCTTTTGCTCCGACGTAGGGATCAATAGTGTCATCGATTATAAGCTTAAGCCTAACACGTTTCGATTTTAATTCTGCCCGTAATGTTAGAGTAGCGCCATCATCGATGCTGCCGTCAGTAGCTATCACAACGCCATATCCGCTGCGAGCGCGGTCAATTGATACATAGCCGTAGTTAACATCTTCCAACACTCGGTCAGTTTCACGGTCTAAGGGATCACCGTAACCGCCACCACCGGAAGAACACATCACGACGATATCATCGCGCTTAATTGGATGGCCGGTTACTTTACCAGGGGTCTCGAATTCTATTATATTCCCATCCCGGTGGATCGAGAGATGGTAAGGCTTGCCGCTCTGACCCCCTAATACACCCCAAGGGGGAATTACAGCGCGATCGCTAAGGACCGAATAAGTGCCTTCTTCATCAATTAGCCGTACCTCGCGCTGCATGCCTACGCCGCCACGACGCGCGCCTTCACCGCCACCATCCATCCGAAGGGTACAGCTGTTGATCATGATAGGCATCTCGCACTCGATAGATTCGACGTTTTGTATCGACGGAAGATTGCCAAAATCAACGTTAACATAGGCGCTAGGGCCATCAGCTTCTCGAAAGCCACCATTTCCACCAGCCGGTGCCTCGTAATAAACGTATGGCCGGTTGCGTCGATTGTTAAAGCCACCGATCGCATTCGGAAAGGAGCTGCCACATAGGTCTGCCGAGACAAGATCTGGAATTATTTGAGCCAATGCCCCAAGAGTAACCGAAACGGCACGCTTTCGAACCTCGCCGTGAGCACCGGCAGGAGCATCGAGGCTAACGTTAAAAATGCTCGCCTCGGGAGCTTTAAGAGTTATTGGCCGAAAAGCACCCTGGTTAACTGCGCCCCCCGGATCTAGCGTTGACTTGATCGCTACGAATACGCCTGCTCCGACTACGGCAAGCGATGAGTTCACTACACCCGGCACCTGCGGATTTGTGCCATTGAAATCCGCCGTAATTTGATCCCCGGCCACTGTCAGTTTGATCTGAGCTAAAACTGGATCGAGTTGACCTTCGTTGTAAAACTCCAAATAGTCCTCGTAGAAATAATCACCATCCGGTAATGCTGAAATTTTTTCGCGAAGGCGTGACTCTGTCCTATCGAGGTTAACCGCGATGGCATTTTTCAATGTATTCCATCCATATCGTTCAATTAGCTTACGAATGCGCCCCTCAGCCACTTTGGACGCGCCTAGTGAAGCATTGAAATCACCTTCGCGTTCTTCTGGCACTCGCATATTTGCCATAAGCAACGTCATTGCGGCTCGGTTGAGCTTGCCGTTTTCCAAAATCTTGATTGGGGGTATCCGAACGCCTTCCTGATATACGTTAGTCGAAAGACCGGAGTAGCTACCCGGAACCATTCCGCCTACATCAACCCAATGCGCCCGTACGGCTGGGAAAACTATCAGCTGGCCAGCTTCATCAAATAGGGGATACATCAAGGTTACATCATTTAGATGCGTGCCCCCCATATAGGGATCATTCAACAGAATAGCATCGCCTGGATGTAAATCACTCCTGAACTCCTCAAGCACGCAATTCACACCCCAAGGTAAAGGTAGTACATGACCCGGATGGTCCCAGGATTGGGCAACCAACTCTCCATCAGGGCCGAATAAAGCGCATGAAAAGTCATCAAATTCATATATTACGGAAGAATAGGCTGCTCGAATAATATTGGCTCGCATTTCTTTGACAATAGAAATTAGGCCTTCACACAACACTTCAAGTGTTATGGGGTTAATTAAATTCTGCGTATTTCTACTAGATTTCTCGTTCATGTGTTATTTGGCCTGCTGGAATTTAATAAAAGACTACCATCCTCAAGCACCAGAAAATACCAATTCGCCGGCAAAACTGTAGTCGACCCGCTTTCTTCAATTATGCAAGGTCCGTTGGCCTGGCTTCCGTGAGGTAGCAATTGGCGCTGATAAATAGCGACATCAACGAACGCCCTGTTAAAAAATATCTGCCGTGTCTCTGATTGCGCATCTTTCAAAGTACCATTCCGATTCCAAAGCGGTAGATCTGGCTTTTCCCCAACAGCTGTCGCGGCAATTCGGAAGTTCACTATTTCTGTTGCTCCTTTGCTTCTGTGCCCGAACCGTCGTTCGTGGGCGTTTGCAAAAGCGGCTCCGATGGCAGAGAGACTATCAACATTATTGTCAATATCTACGTTGAGTTCCCAAGACTGTCCCACATAGCGCATGCCAACGGAGCGGTGTATTACGACACTATGATCGGCTATTCCCTCGCGCCGTAGCTCTGACAATGCTTTGCCTTCCATTTTTTGGAACATAGTTTCTATGCTGTCCCACCCAACGTCACTCAACTGTAGATTTTTTGTCTGCACATGGTCTCGCTTAAGGTCGGAAATTAGCGATCCAAAAGCCGCAAGATTTCCGGGGCTTAGTGGAACTAAAATTTGTTGCATTTCTAGTTCTTCGGCAATCGCTACTGCATGCATTGGCCCGGCGCCACCATAAGCAACTAAGGTGAAATCTCTAGGATCATAACCACTCGCCATAGATATTTGCTTAATCGCACTCACCATGCGCGCAACAGCAATCTGAATAATTCCTTCCGCCAATTCGAACTCGTCAAGGCTACTAATTCTTTCGCCGAGACGTTGAATTGCTTTCATTGCCAATTCACGGCTTAGGCTGATACGACCAGCGAGTGGGTTCTCTTGATGAAGCCTATTTAAAATCAAGTTAGCGTCAGTCACTGTCGGCTCCAAACCTCCACGGTCATAACAAGCGGGACCAGGATCTGCCCCCGCACTTTGTGGCCCAACATTGAGGATTTCACCCGCGTCCAACCAGGCAATACTTCCACCTCCAGCACCTACTGCATTTATTCCAATCTGTGGTGTTCGGTTAGCGTGTCCGGCTATACTTTGTTCATTAGTCACTGGTATCCGTAAATCCTCAACCAAGCAGACATCTGTCGACGTTCCACCCATATCACAGGTAATAAGGTTAGGAAGGTCATATTTTTTGCCCAAATAGACAGCAGCCGCCACACCCCCTGCTGGACCACTAAGAACTGTTGCAATTGGCAATTGTTTTGCCCTTTCAACGGTTGATACTCCGCCATTGGATGTCATGATATAAATATCATGGCGATATCCATGTTCCTCAAGACTAGCTTTCAGGTGGCTAAAATACTGTGACATCAGTGGGCCTAAAATGGCATTAAGGGCGGTAGTGCTAAACCGTTCGTATTCTCTAAATTGTGCTAGAACTTCATGGGAGTTGCATACAAACAAATCAGGTCGCAATTTTTCACAAAGTTGTTTTGCTGCAATTTCGTGTGTCGCATTGGCGTAGCTATGCAAAAAGCAAATTGCTAAAGCTACGTCATAATCACCATCAATATTTTGCACTGCGCGATGTACATCTTCGAGTTCAATTTCTCTTTCAATGCTTCCATCGTATCGGATCCGTTCACTGATTTCAAAAGTTCGGGTTCGCGGAATCAATGGTTGTAACTTTAAGCTCTTTATATCATATAAAACTGGACGATTGGTCCGAGCAATCTCGAGAACGTCACGAAAACCCCGAGTAGTTAACATCCAGACTACTGCACCTTTCCCTTGGAGGATGGCATTTGTGCCAATAGTGACTCCATGCACGAAGCGCCCAATATTTTCAAAGTTGATAGAAAGACTTTCGAGAACATCGAGCACCCCCATAGTGGGATCAGTAAGTGACGAAGGCGCTTTAGCGTAGCTGTATTTTTGTGTATCATCATCATATACGACTGCATCTGTAAATGTGCCGCCAACATCAACTCCTACCCATTTCATCTATCTATCCATTTCATCACTGAAGGCTGTGAGGCCGGAAATCCGACCCTTAGTCGCACCTAGAAGTATCAGCCGCGTATAGCGTTCGGCCAAAACGGGCCGTAAAGGGGGATTGATGATTTCAGTAATCATCCCAATCTCAAATGAGTCTCAAAATCTTCCCAACTTTCTTGATACCTTTTTTACGAGACCACATCGTGAGAAATCATTGTGGTTGACGGCGATAACACAGCCATCTACAGGAGAACATGAATAGGCGACTGGGCTGAGACTTCGATAGGACGATTAACTGGTGAATGATAGTTAGCCTCTGTTCGCGGCGCCGCCATCGACGGTCACAATTGTGCCGCTGATGTAGCTGGCCCGGGGAGAAGCAATGAATGCCACCGCATTGGCCACCTCATTCGGTGTACCCATGCGACCAAACGGCAGGTCCATTTCGGCTAAAAAATCATCCGTCCGATCAGGTGTACCATACTTCATCTCGGTCCAGTTTTTTAAGATCCACTCGCCACGTTCC
This sequence comes from uncultured Alphaproteobacteria bacterium, assembly GCA_913044255.1. Taxonomy (GTDB): domain Bacteria; phylum Pseudomonadota; class Alphaproteobacteria; order UBA7887; family UBA7887. The sequence goes on along the minus strand of CAJWOI010000140.1, from coordinate 749 downwards.
GTCAGGGTCATCCCTGGATTAATACCGACCACCCGTACGCCGTGATCTGGCGAGCGGCCCCCGAGCGCTCGGGTCAAACCCATCAATGCGATGTTGCCGCTGGCGCCGAGAATATAGCTCGCGTTCATGCGTTCGCCGCCAGTTCCGATGACGTTGACGATAACACCATCGCCGCGGTCTTTCATGATCGCGTGGTATGTGCGGCAGAGATTAATGTACCCAAAGACCTTGAGGTCCCAGGCTTCCCGCCATGTGGTTTCGTCAATTTGATTGATCTCACCGGCCGGGTTCGAACCAGCGTTGTTCACTACAATATCGACGTCCGGAAAGGTCGCTGCGACCCGTTGCTGATCAGACGACAAAGAGAGATCTGCAGCCAAAATTTGGACATTGACGTTGGCACGAAGGCGGATGTCTTCAGCCGCGTTTGATAAATCATCTTCAGTCCGAGCGACCATTGCCAGATCGCAGCCTTCATCTGCTAGAACATCCGATACGGCCCGGCCTATACCCTTGCTAGCACCCGTGATCAGGGCATGTTTATTACGAAGTCCTAGATCCATAACGAGTTCCGCGTCGGTTGCGACAATTCCATCTTCCGTGACACAACGGTCGATGTTGCAGACGAGCAACGATAGCACCGGCCCAAGGATGCCGCAACTGCGGTCTCACTGTGATCGTTAGATATTCCTCTGCCCCGAATTTGTTGCCGAGGCCGTCAGAGATTGGATCAATGCTGTTGGCGCCAA
>CAJWOI010000139.1 GCA_913044255.1 uncultured Alphaproteobacteria bacterium | reverse complement strand
TGCCGGCTTTGCCAATCTTTTAGCATCGACGTACCACTGATCGGTCAGCCAGGGTTCAATCACCGTTCCGGACCTATCACCGTATGGCATCGTATGTACGTAGTCTTCGACATCCCCCAGTAAATTTTGAACTCTAAGATCCGCTACTACTTTATCCCTCGCCTCATACCGATCCAATCCCTGATACACATCAGGCACAGTTTCATTGAGGCGGCCTTGTGCGTTTAAGATATTAATGGCCTCAAGACCATGCCGCTTGCCTACTTCAAAGTCGTTAAAGTCATGGGCTGGCGTAATCTTAACAGCACCAGTGCCCTTTTCCGGATTTGAATATTCATCAGCTACAATTTCGATCCGCCGCCCCACTAGCGGCAACGTCGCAAATTTACCTATCAAATGCCGATATCGATCATCGTCCGGATGCACCGCTACTCCCGTGTCACCAAACATTGTCTCCGGCCTCGTCGTAGCGACGGTGATATACGAGGCGGGGGAGTTCTCGAGGGGATATTTGAAATGCCACAAATGCCCCTTGACTTCTCGTTGCTCGACTTCAAGATCAGAAATTGCTGTCAATAACTTGCAATCCCAGTTAACAAGCCGCTTATCTCGATAAATCAAACCTTCTCGATAAAGACTAACGAAAACTGTACGGACTGCGTGGCTCAAACCTTCATCTAAGGTAAAACGCTCTCGTTCCCAATCAGGTGAAGCTCCTAATCGACGCAGCTGTCGAACAATGGTTCCCCCCGATTCCTCTTTCCAGGTCCAAACTCTTTTCACAAATTCGTCACGCCCTAAGGTACGACGATCAATTCCCTTTTCGGAAAGTTGACGCTCCACCACCATCTGAGTAGCAATGCCCGCATGATCCATCCCTGGCTGCCACAGCGTGTCACGGCCACGCATTCGAAAATAGCGACTCAAGATGTCCTGAAGGGTCATGTTCAGAGCATGCCCCATGTGTAGACTTCCAGTGATGTTGGGCGGTGGCATCATTACGGTCCAAGGATCCGACCTTTGACCGACGGAAAATGCACCAGATGATTCCCACATCTCGTAAAGGCGTTTTTCTACCTTTTGCGGTTGATAAGATTTTTCCAACATCACCTATATTCACCCGCGCTCGCCAGACCGATTTCTGCGTTCCAGCTGATATTTGACGGCATGGACATTTGTATCCGTTTTTGCGGCATCGAATCTGGTTAAATGTTTCTTATTGCGTTGCATCTTGTACGCTGTTAACGCCGCTTAGACTCCTGTGCAAGGCGATTGATCTCAGCTCTAACGAACCGTTCTATCATGGAGGGAAGGTTATTATTGAGCCACTCGACTATAATCGGCCTCACCAGCTGAATAGCTGCTTCTTCACCCTTGTTGCCGGTTGTGCCAACGCTGGTGTCGCCAAAACGCCCAGTTGGTGCCGGCGCTAATTCTTCCGACAGCTGCTCCACCTCATTCCCTTCCTTAACCACAACCGTGAGATCCAAGACCTCATCGTCGGGATTCACCTGTCCAGTCGTTTTCGTTTCAGATGATAATGACTGGCCTTGAGAACCAGCCGAGGCGAAATCATCTACCATTTTCTTTGGTGCGACGTCGTCACTCCCCCTCACTCCTTCACCTTCCATCTCCGAAGAAGAGATGATGCGACGAATAGAAGAGAGTATTTCCTCAATCGAAGGTTCTTGATCCTTGTCGGCGTCAGCCATCCTCGACGTCTTTACGAAATTAGTCAGCGTTTAATGCTAAATTACGGTGCAACATTGAGCTAGGAAAATTTTTAATACGTTATCGAAAAACGCAATAGAACTATCCAACAACTCTTTGAACTTAATATAGGAAGTCAAAAAACGAATTTTTCTTCCAGGATGCCGGAAGTTCCATATCAAAAATTGAGGACCTTTGTTTATTTTCGTCAAAGCCAATCCATTTTTCCTTCACCAAACGATAATGGTAACTAGGATCATAAATTTTCACTGGCAAGTTTAAATCTTTGGCGGTCATTCCTCCAGAAACACTAAGTATAGTATATCTTGCAACAGCCTCGTCACGCCTTGCCGCCAGAAGATTAACTTTAGCTTCAAACAGCTCTTGCTCAGCATCAAGCACATCAAGAATCGTACGGGCGCCAACTTCCGCTTCTTGATTTACGCCATCAAGGGCAATTTCATTGGCCGCCACCGACACACTGAAAGAGCGTATCCGGGCCCGGGCGGTCATCAATTGCTCCCACCATCGAGAAAAATTTTCCTCTAGTCTGCGACGCACCTCTTCCAACTCTCGACGACGCTGTACCGCGATCATCCGAAGTTCACGAATCTGGGCATATTCGGATCCCGACTGATATAAGGGCACTCGCCCAGTTACGCCGATCTGAAAAGCATCTTGCTCGGATGTAAACGTCGTTGGGTCAATCGAATGTGTTAACGACGTGTCTAGAGAAACCTCTGGGAGCAACACGCCAGCGGCACTGCTAATATCAAACAACGATGCACGCTCGTTATGAAGCGCTGCGACAATCGCCGGGTTTCGCTGCATACTCAGTTTTATACCAGCATCCACCTCAAATAATTCCGGCATACTTTCTTCACTAGGAAACTGCAAGCTGCCAGGTAATTCCCCTACTATAGCCTGATAACCAGCGCGTGATATTGAAAGGTCCCCCTCGGCTGCAACACGAGAGGCGGTTGCATCTGCCAATCTTGCTTCAGCCTGCGAAATATCAGTACGGGTCAATTCGCCTACCTCAAACCGATCTTTCGTTGCCTGAAGTTTCCTCGCCAATACTTGTTCATTTTTGACGCTCAGACTCAGCAATTCTTGAGCACGAATGACATCAAAATGCGACGTAGCAGCAGCCAACAATACTTTCTGTTCAACCTCCGTTACGCGTGCACGTGCGGCAAAAACCTTTTCTTCCGCACCGTGCGTTTCGTTAATAGTACGACCACCGCGATACAGAGGCTGCGTCAGTTCCAAAGCGACCGATTTGCTGTTGATGGTTTGTTCGCCAGCAGAGAACGTAAAATCAGTAACTGAATCAGTGTATTCGTGATTAAAACGGGCGTTCAAATTTACCGTAGGCCGCCATCCTGAAAGCGCCTTCGGAACGTTCTCATCCGTAGCATGAAGAGCGGCGCGCTCTGCCATGAGACTCGGATTGGTGTTGTATGCATTCACCAAAGCATCCGTTAAACTTTCTGCCCTGGTCATATCAACATTTACCGATATTGCCGCCAGTAAAACCCCTCCCGCTGCAATCGATCGCATCCCCGTCCCCATCCAATTATCGTTCACGTTATGCTCAACGTGTTACAAAATTAAAGCCTGATGCAACCTTAAACCCAGGTAAATCGGAAGCCGCTGCATCAAATATAACACGCCTACCATACCGATCTCCAACTCGTTTGATAATAGTCGCCTCACCCAGGGATTTCCCAGAACGAATCACGGCTGCCAATCGGCCACCTTCTACCAATTGATCCAAAATAACTGAAGGGACATGCTCAACTGCACCTTCAATAAAGACTGAGTCGTAAGGTCCTTGCTCCGCATAGCCCTTGTCCAACGATCCGGCAACTACTACCGCGTTATCAATTTCAAGTTCCAAAAATAGCTCGCTAGCGCGCGCCAACAGTTTGGCATCACATTCAAGACCTACCACCGTGTTACACAAACTGGCGAGAACCGCCACCCCATATCCACTCCCACACCCAATATAAAGGCTCACATCATCAGCGCCTGGCGCTAAAGCCTGCAAAAGCCGCGCAAGCACCATTGGTTCCATTAGATATCGATTAGAGGCAATCTTGATATCATCGTCAACGTACGCGACGGAACGCTGGTCAGGCGCCACAAATGCCTCACGCGGCAGTCTTGACAATACATCAATTAGTCGTGGATCTGTGATTTTATTAGGCAAAATCTGCCCTTCAACCATGTTGGCGCGCATGACATTAAAATTGGTCATATTACGTGGGTCTAATCATTTTCGTAGCCTTGATACACGGGACGGGCGTTCCTCATTGTTCCTGCCCGATGGGACCGGCTCAAGTTATTGACACCATATCTCTTATAATGACGTAGACCACCCAACACAATGGCACACTCCCACAAGTTCACTATTCTAAACTCACAAAACATCTTATCGTCTCCTGCTTGACCCGCAGAAAAGACGGGCCTATATCCGTCCTTACATTAGCACCAGCGACAAGCTTTTGGACGGGCCGAGTGGCAGAGTGGTTATGCAGCGGATTGCAAATCCGTGAACATCGGTTCGATTCCGGTCTCGGCCTCCAACATCGAAACGCCCACTTCCCGATGATGTGATTGCGGAGTTCCTTAAAGTGAGCCTGGACGTTCTATTTGATACCGCATCAAAGGACCCCCACGCACTTCGCATCTACGATAGTTGTATGGATTTCCGAAAACGCGCCATCAATGTCGCTCCGATAGATCACCTTGGATATTTAGGAGCTCGCTCCTCACAGCTTTGATGTGGCGCCGATACATAAGTAAATGATGGAAACTAGCCGAAAGCCACTGAGCCTGGGGAAGCCAAAATATTAGTGATCGGCGGGGAAATCATATAACGCAGCGGCGTTGTCGTGAATTATTTTCCGACGAGTGGTGCTGGGTAACTCTCCAAGCTCGCGGTCAATGAAATCTTGGCTGTCGGGCCATATCCCATCCGGGTGGGGAAAATCCGAGCCCCACATCACATTTTCTTCACCTAAAAGATCCAACAAACGAATGCCAACTGGATCACTTTGATACGTAGCTCTGCATTGGCGTTTCCAATACTCCGATGGCTTCATGGTTAAGGTGAGATCCTTGAATTGGTCCTCCCACTCCAGATCCATATGATTCAATAAATAGGGGATCCAACCAATACCACTTTCACCTATTACTACTACCAGTTTAGGGTTGGCCTCTAGCATCCCCCCATAAATTAGCTCCATCAACTTCTGAGCCATATTTAGCTGAAACCCAGTAATGAATACGGCAAAGGCCTTACGGGATTCCTCTGGTGCCATCGACTCAAAATCCGGCTTAGGCCCGCCGATCGTATGAAAATGAACCGGCAATCCAGCATCAGACGCAGCCGACCACAAATGAGTCCAGTCGTCATGATAAAGAGGTTTAGAATCCGTCGTACTTGGGATCTCTACTCCCTTGACCACACCCCGCTTAGCGACCCGTTCTAGCTCGGACAAGGCTGATCCCATATCGTGCCCAGGGATAGAAGCGATACCCGCAAATCGGTCAGGATAATGCGCGCAAAAATCGGCAAGCCACTCGTTGTAAATGCGCATCATCTCAGATGCAGCCACTGGATCCTCAAGACGCGCCGCCGCGCCAAGTATACCGTACAACACTTCTCCCCTTACGCCATCCAGATCCTGATCTTTAATTCGTAACTGCGGGTCCGTTAGACGACGAATTCCCTTCTTCCCGTCTTCGTACAATCCCTGTGCGGCCATGCGATCAGAACGATGAATTTCTCCTGGAACATACTTGCGACCAGCTGAACCCATCCCATTTTGCAAACCAAAAAAGGTGCCATTCCGCGAAACCCAAATCGGACCGTCTTTGCCATCGGTCACAAATGGCATTCGGTCTTTTAGAGAGGCCCGTGCATTCTCGGTAAAAAGCGCAGGTGGCAGCCAAATCAAGTCGATATGGCAGTCTGCAGAAATTACTGGTTCAGTACACGCCATTCCAATCCCCTATGGTTAACCGTGGTTTAGCCTAGTTAGCGCCTGAACCACTTCATCACCCATGCACTTCGTTGATATAGCTCCTAAACTGCCCGCCTGTATATCTGGAGTTCGGAACCCAGCCACCAATACTTTTTCGATTGCCTTAGTCAGCAACTCTGTTTCCTTGGAAAGTTGAAATGAATGTTCAAACATCAAACCAACACACATAATTGCAGCGAGGGGGTTCGCAATTCCCTGATCTGCAATGTCAGGTGCACTACCATGGACCGGTTCATATAAAGCGCATCGATGCCCATTCTCATCGAAATTGCTCAACGACACCGAGGGCAACATTCCTAACGAACCCGTGATTGCACCTGCTAAGTCAGAAAGTATGTCCCCCACCATGTTATCTGCGAGTATGACATCAAATTGCTTTGGATTTTTAATGATCTGCATGGCGCAATTGTCGACTATGATATGGTGGAGCAAAACATCTGGGAACTCGGTTTCCCCAAGGTGGGTCACCACCTCGCGCCACAACTTGTAGGTCTCAAGCACATTTGATTTGTCGACTGAATGTAAATGACCCCTTCGTTCCCGAGCAAGATTAAACGCCACCCGAGCAATACGCTCTATCTCCGGCGCTGTATAAACCAAGGTATTAGTCCCGCGCTCAATACCCGCCGCCGTTATATCGCGACCACGCGGCTCACCAAAATAAATCCCCCCATTCAACTCTCTTACTACCACCAAGTCGACATTGCCGACGACCTCTGCTTTTAACGACGTCACGTCTGATAGAGCGTCATAGGCCTGCACGGGACGTAAATTAGCGTAAACGGCCATATGCTTCCGGATAGCGAGCAAATTACCAGATATTTTGGCTTCATCCGGAAGCGCATCAAATGCAGGCCCGCCGGTAGCACCAAACAACACTGCATCCGCACTGAGAAGATCGGAAAACACGTCTTCCTTAATTAAGGTGCCATATTTCTCATAAGCATCAACGCCGTATGGCTCACAACGAATAAAAAAATGGACGTCACGGTGCTTTTGGAACCACTCCAACACCTTTACTGCCTCAGCGATGACCTCAGGACCAATTCCTTCACCGGGCAATACTATCACTTCCACCGTCATCACCGCCTCTTTCGACATTTACCACATTTGTTATGTTGAAAAATCTAATTCGACAATTGGATCAAAAAATATAATATTTTACAGGTAAAATTGCCGACACTACTACACTCTTTAACTCTTCAATATTACACATAATTGTCTACCCAACTTAAAACGAGCTTCATTACGAAGAAAATAATGACAACCAGGCTGATCCTAAAACTTCTACCGATTCAGAGACTACGGGAGAGTTGCGGGCACTCAATG
>CAJWOI010000138.1 GCA_913044255.1 uncultured Alphaproteobacteria bacterium | reverse complement strand
GCAAGAACCATGGCACACGAATCCGTCGTCGCTGGCTGCGCATTTTACCTTTGGCCGCCATGATTGGGGTAATTGGAACAGCATTTGCCCTAGACCTGGATTCATATTTAAGCTTAGAAACATTGCGCAACCATCGAAACGGGCTTACCGCCTGGGTAGAAAATGCTGGGTTCCTTGCCTCACTTGCTTACTTAGCGGTTTACATAGGTGTTGTACTCATGTCTCTGCCAGGCCCCATATTTGTAACGCTAGCCGGAGGATTTTTGTTTGGAGCCGTTCAGGCAACCTTCCTAACAGTGATTGGCGCAACGATCGGGGCGACAATTGTTTTTCTGATTGCAAGAAATGCGGTAGGCGAAACGCTACGTCAACGCGCAGGCCCGATTATACACAAAATAGAAGCTGGCTTTCAAAAAAATGGCGTTACTTATATGCTGATGTTGCGGCTGGTGCCCGTGTTCCCATTCGGTTTAGTCAATATTGCAGCGGCAGTTCTCAGTGTAAGGTTGAGCGTTTTTGTTGTCACCACTGCAATTGGGATAATTCCCGCAGTGTTTGTGGTATCCTTGTCCGGCGTTGGATTAGATCTCTTACTCCAGTCGAACGAAGAATTTTCACTGGGGAACATACTGAGCCCACCTGTTATAACAATGCTAATAGGCTTAGCGGCATTGGCACCAGTTCCCATTTTATACAAACACTTGCGTGGGCCTAGTGTTCAACGGCGGCACAAAACCCGCCGCGGTCCTCAGTCATAAGAGTTAGTGACTTTAGCGCGTGGAATGAACGACAGCTCATCAGGTCAATTTGCACTACTATGTCCAAAACTATTGTTAGCGTTCGCAATCTTTCGAAACGGTTTGGTGGTGTGGTGGCCGTTGACCGTATCTCTTTCGATCTCTGTCGTGGGTCCACGGTTGGCCTACTGGGTGGCAACGGCGCAGGCAAAACCACCACTCTCGGTATGCTGCTTGGACTTTTGCTCCCTAGCTCAGGTGAGATTCGGATCTTCGGTGAAAATATGATTCAACACCGGCATCGTGCGCTGCCTTGGATGAATTTTTCCTCGCCTTACGTAGATTTACCCCACCGACTGACGGTGCGGGAGAACTTGATTATCTATAGCCACCTATATGGCCTTAAAGGGATCAAGTCCCGTATCACCCAACTAGCGAGTGACTTTGATCTCACGGAGTTCCTGGACAGGCCGGCTGGCAAACTTTCTGCTGGGCAGAAAACTCGCGCGGCTCTAGCCAAGGCCCTGCTTAACGAACCTCGTCTTTTGTTGCTAGACGAGCCGACCGCATCAATGGATCCAGATACTGCTGATGTTATTAGAGGATATTTGGAAAACTATCAGCGCGAAACCAACGCGACAATTTTGCTGGCCTCACACAATATGTCAGAAGTGGAGCGGTTGTGCAGTGACGTACTTGTGATGAGGAAGGGAGGGCTTGTAGACCGCGGCTCCCCATCAAACTTAATCGCCCGTTTCGGACGTCAAACTCTTGAGCAAGTATTTTTAGACATCGCTCGAGACCGGGATAAATCAATGGATACTGCATGAGTATACACGCGTACCAAACTTGGATCCGGATCTGGGCTATGGCCCTTCGCCATTATTATTTAATCCGCGGATCTTGGCCGCGATTGCTTGAACTGATCTATTGGCCCGCTCTACAAATGACGCTGTGGGGGTTTATCACTATATTCTTTGAAACTCATAGTTCCTGGGTTGCACAGGCGGCAGGAATTTTGATTTCTGCGGTGCTGTTATGGGACGTGATGTTTCGTGGCCAGATAAGCCTGTTCCTTAGTTTCATCGAGGAAATTTGGTCACGTAATCTAGGACATCTGTTTGTAAGCCCGCTCAGACCCAGCGAATTGATTGCGGCCTTGTTGTTGGTAAGCTTGGTACGGACACTCATCGGCGTTGGAGGCGCCGCAATTCTGGCAATTATCCTTTTCGACGTCTCGGTATTCTCTCTTGGTATCGCGTTAGCTGCGTTCTTCGCAAATCTGATAGTTATGGGATGGGCACTGGGTCTAATAGTGAGCGGACTCGTGTTGCGGTTTGGCCAAGGAGCCGAAAGCTTAGGCTGGGCGGCAATTTTTCTGGTCCAACCCATAAGCGGCGTATATTACCCGATATCGGTATTGCCTGACTGGCTGCAGCCAATTGCAGCTGCCGTCCCCTCAGCACATATCTTTGAGGGCCTGCGCGCCATCCTTATCGATGAAACTTTTCGAATGGATTTGTTGTTAAATGCGATCGCGCTTAATGTTGTTTTTGTTGTAGTCAGCATTTCAATTTTCTTCATGATATTGCGATATGCGCGGATTCACGGTCAACTTCTCCAATTAGGCGAATGAGCAAAAAACTTCCCGTAACCAGCGGCTCTATCACTCGGTGGTGGTGGGTCCGACATGCACACGTAATAAGTAACCATGGTAGGCTTTACGGATCGTCTGACGTGCCAGCGGAAATAGATGCACCAGGGACCTTCAGCGCCCTGGCAGGCCTGCTCCCAGATGACGCAATTTGCGTACATAGTTCTCTTCAACGCACAAAGCAAACCCTAGACGCTATTGTAGCGGCAGGACTATCTGCTCCCGAGCCCCTGGTCGAGGCAGACCTTGCAGAGCAGAACTTTGGCGAGTGGCAGGGCCAGCCGTACGCCGACATACCTACACTCGCAGCACCTTATCACCACCGATTCTGGTTCACTACAGTCGACCACCGGCCTCCGGGAGGGGAAAGCTATGTTGACCTCACGTGTCGCGTAACAGATGTCATAGAACGTCTAACTCGAATACACTCAGGGCGGAATATAATCGCGGTGTCCCACGGTGGGCCAATCCGAGCTGCTCTTGGCTATGCTCTCGGCCTTACCCCAAATGACTGTGTAGGGTTTGAAACTGAGAATCTTTCTGTAACTCGCCTCGATCACGAACCAGGACCAGGCGCTGGACGGGAATGGCGAATTAGATATACAAATCTTGTTCCGGAATACTGCGATATTTAGTTTATGTGGTAGTTTGTGCCATGCTTGCTGCTAAGCACGCCGATGTCCCGGCATGCACGACCCCCTCTACTGAAGGCCGGAGATATTAGCTCCAAAATTAATGACACGATTTCGCCCTGTGCGGGAGGTTGGCTTCCAGACATTATTAGTGCGGCAGGAAGGATTGAAGTTACTGGCAAAGCCGGATGTGACCCGATGGAAATCGAATGCTCAACCCTAGGGGATGAGGACCTCAGCGTCATTGTTTTCGCGCCATGCAGTTTCAATTTAAAACGCGCATGCAAGGACCCAAAACTTTTAAACTCTAGGTCGGGCTGGCAAAAGTTACGGGCAGTAAAAACTGGAGAAGTGTACGTAGTGGACGGTAATCAATTTTTCAGTAGGCCCGGGCCGCGCGTCGTCGAATCACTGGGAATCGTGGCAGAAATGCTTCACCCAAAGATCTTCAGTTTTGGCCACTACGGAACAATTGGTAGCGAAGCCCACAACCCGCCGTTCCTAGAAGTACTACAACCACAAACCCTATGGCAGTATAATGACACGCATTTTAGCTTTTCCGACAATCATCGCGCTTACGATCATAAATCTGTGCATACCGCGCGAAGTATTTGCCAATGATCCTCAGAAATTAGTAGAGGACTCCGCGGCTCTGGCTAAATCACTTTTATCCGATCCCAAATGGTCCGACTACCAATCCCACTTTAAGCGAGCCAAAGGCGTGGTGCTGGCTCCCGATGTAATCAAGGGAGGACTGATTTTTGGTGGAAGCGGTGGGCAATGTGTAATCGTAGCACGCAATGAGCAAACCGGAGAATGGTCTGCCCCGTCCTTTTGCACCATGGGAGAAGCAACTATCGGATTACAAATCGGCATAGAAAAATTGGAGGTCATGTTGCTAATAATGAATGGCCATGCACTCAAGCGTGTCGCTTCAGGGACTGCCACCCTCGGTGGTGAAGCTGGAATATCAGTGGGTTTCGTTGGAAGCGCGGTTGAGAGTGGCACCACTCTCAATCTCAACTACGACGTTGTAGGATTCGCCCGCAGTCAAGGTCTTTACGGCGGAGTGACTCTGGAGGGTGGTTATATAGGTCCAGACTGGGCTTACAACCACGCCTATTACGGCCAGCGCATCTCTGCCCATGAAATATTGTTCAAAAACAAGGTCAATAGAATTCAGGCTGACGTGCTTCGTGCTGCCCTGCGAGTCGGCCAATAAATGCTATCAAATGAGGGCGATAGTTACCGCAATCACGGCGGAAACACCCAAACAAGCGGAAAAAAATAGCCGGGCCGCCGCGAGGAGATCGGCGGGCCCGGCTCGGGCCCGGCCATCGCCCACCCAGGGACGCCGGATTACTCCGGAGACGTAACGCCGTGGACCCTCCAGGGTAAGATCCAACGCCCCGGCCATCGCCGAAACTACCGCAATGTTCTTGCCGCCCTTGGCACCTCCGCGAGAATGTATAAATCTACTTAGGGCTGCACGCGGACTAGCGGCTCTCATGGTTATGGACGTTGCTATCAAAACCAGGGCCGCAATGTTGGAGACCGGCCACTCGATGATAGCAGCCAACCGGTTACTGAATGCAAAGAAAGGACGCGGCGAGAGTGTACGTTCCGACAATAACACCACCGCCTGATATCCAAGCAAGCCCGCAAGCCCAAAGGCCATATACGAAATTACGGGTCCGACTAGCCCAGAACTAAACCGGGTTGCCAGAGCCTCAACTCCGAGGCGGGCAATTTCGTAAACGTCGACGTGCGTTGGATCTCGAGACGATAAACCGGGCAATTTAGCACGCCCGCCAACCAAACCGTCTTTCTCCAAAGCAGCAGCCAACTCCGTAGCCTTCAGCCACGGCCTCCGGAGATCAACCAAACTGACAATTAATATAAATTCAAACGCCCATAAGAGCGGCGCCTGCACACACAATATATGTATTAGCCAACCAGTCGAAGCAGAAAGCGCGATAAGAACAAACGCGGCCAACGCACCACGGACAGCAAGTGCCCGTTCACCGCGAACTACGCGGTTCAACTTAACATCAACCCAACCAATCATTCTCAATAAAATATCAGAAGGGTGCCACAGGACATGACCTCTACCAACCCAGTCTCCCGCATATATGTCTACGATTATTGCGGCAAGAAATAACAAAAGGGGATCCGTACTGATCATGGCAAAACAAGCTCAGGCTGCAGAAAATCAGAAAAGTCTTGCACAAGACACGATTACCTGGCTCCGGACGCGCGCAATGTCTCGCTCAAGGAAATATGCCCCTCGCGCGACGCCCATTCAGCGGCGCCAACACCATTGTCATCCAAAGCTTGGATGTCAGCACCCCGGGTCAGCACGAGCTCGATCATTTGAACATTTTTAGCTCGTGTGCCCGTAAGCAAAAGTGAATCTGCGCGAAAACCCGTCCACGCAGACGAAATCTGCACTAAAAATACCGAGTAACGCAACATTCAAATCCAACCTTTTTATCCCTTACATATTGCCTATCATTCAGCGCTATTAGGCTAGCGCATACCTTTCAAATTAGATAAATAGAAACTACGAAATCCCTATTAAGCGGGGCTACCTATTTTGTTGGGTGCCGAGTTTGATCAGTCGTGAACGTGTCACCCCCCGCAATATTCACACAAGGAACAAATGGCAACTTGATCAACCGGGTTATAGATCTTGTTCTCCAGCCACACTCACTCCACAATAACGGAAAGTAGCATGCCGAGGACCCTAGTGTGACAAATAATCCCAAGCCGCTCAAAGGTGTGTTCTGCCCCGTCCTCACACCTTTTGACGACCAGTTAAACCCTGACACCACACTTTTTGTCGAACATTGCCATAGAGTACTCGCAGAGGGGTGCCACGGTTTAGCGGTATTTGGAACTACTGGTGAGGCCAACTCCCTGTCGGTGAAGGAGCGCATACTGTTACTAGATGCACTTATCGATTCTGGTGTAGACGGATCAGTGATCGCACCGGGTACCGGCTGTGCAGCCCTGCCCGACAGCGTCCGACTGACCCAACATGCCCTTGAGGTTGGGTGCAGCGGGGTCTTAATGCTACCACCTTTCTATTATAAGAACGTTACCGACGACGGATTGTTTCAAGCGTTTGTAAAAATTATTGAGCGAGTTGGTGACTCGCGTCTAAAGATATATCTCTACCATATTCCGCCCGTCTCGGGTGTCCCGCTGGAGCTTGCTCTGGTTGAAAGATTGGCCGACGCGTACCCTGAATGCGTGGTCGGACTCAAGGACTCTTCAGGGAATTGGCCATATACGGAGGCGTTGTTAAAAGCCAGGCCAGGGTTTGGTGCATTCAGTGGCTCGGAGATATTCCTGCGCAATAACTTGCTTGCTGGGGGGGTTGGCACCATCACTGCGTCGGCAAATGTTAACGCGCCGGCAATCCGATCCGCCTACGATGGGTTTCGAGATAAAGACGCAGAAACATTGCAGTCTGCAATTACTCGACGACGGCAAATCATTCAAGCGCAGCCTATGATCCCTGGTTTAAAAGCCGTTGTCGCAGCTGTCACAGGTGAAAATGGCTGGCTCCGTGTTCGACCCCCGTTGGAGCCCCTCTCCCTCGCAGCATCAAACGATTTGATAAAGTCTTTGATAACGGATGGATACCCTCCACTCTCCAAATCCGAAATTTCCATCGAGTCATAAAAGGTAGCAAAAGCTAGCCATCGCATTGATTGCCAGATCATATATTTTACAAGGCGCGGAAATACGGGTGTGGATCCGGCGAAGCCGAAAAGCACGGCGCCTTTCCGTTTCAGTAAATGCGAAAACCGGTCGACCCCATTTAGTAATACCTTTCAGAGTAACGTACGCGGAAGCTGATCAATTTTTGCGGCTGGAATCCAAATGGCTACTCGATAAGCTCAAGGAGCTTCCGCCGAGAATACCTTTTGAAAATGGCGCCAGCGTACCGCTGTTAGGTCATAAATGCTGCATTAAGCACTTACCACTGCTGCCACCGGAGGTAAGCCACGAGGGGCACGAGCTTGTTGTCGGCGGCAAAAATGACGAAATCAAACACCGAATTACTGAGTGGCTTAAAAAGTTAGCCCGTCAAAAACTA
>CAJWOI010000137.1 GCA_913044255.1 uncultured Alphaproteobacteria bacterium | reverse complement strand
CTCGAATGAAATATTCTTTGGCGCGACCGCCTGGAAAAGTCTTTTACTGGTCCGCTGGTTGGGCCGAGACCCGGCACAACTACGTAAACAGTTCGGTGTTTTTTGGACGAAATTCCGGTCAATAGTTGGCGATCAAAAAGCGGCATTGCCATCGTTGTGGAACATGTGAAAAGGAAGAGGGACAGATGAACCTTACGCCTCGCGAAAAAGACAAACTTATGATTTCTGTTGCAGCGATGGTAGCGCGGCGGCGGCTCGAACGCGGTGTAAAATTGAACTACCCCGAAACAATATCCCTAATTACAGATTTTGTAATAGAAGGCGCTCGGGACGGAGTGCCGGTGGCGCAACTAATGACCGATGGCGCCCACTTATTAACAGCCTCGCAAGTGATGGATGGGGTACCGGAAATGATACGAGAAGTGCAGGTTGAGGCAACCTTCCCTGACGGTACGAAACTTGTCACAGTACACCGTCCTATCCGCGATACGCAGTCAACCATAAAACCAGGTGAAATCACGGTATTGGACCAAGACATCACCATAAACGCCGGCGCAAATTCTATCGTTCTTAAGGTGGCGAACAAAGGTGATCGACCAGTGCAAGTTGGTAGTCATTATCATTTCTACGAAACCAACAAGGGGCTAGATTTTGACCGCGAAAGAACACGTGGCTTTCGTTTGGATATTCCGGCTGGAACGGCAGTGCGCTTCGAGCCTGGGCAATCTCGCGACGTGACACTGGTACCCTTCAAAGGTAAACGGACAGTCTATGGTTTTAATCAGGCCATCATGGGTAACTTGGATGAGGTTCGTTAGACTATGAGTACGAACATTCCACGGCGCGCCTATGCTGACATGTTTGGCCCTACTACAGGCGACAAAGTTCGTCTTGCCGATACAGAGTTGTTTATTAAGGTCGAACACGACCATACAACTTATGGAGAAGAAGTTAAATTTGGCGGGGGAAAGGTTATCCGTGACGGCATGGGGCAGTCGCAAGTGACACGCGCAGACGGGGCAGCAGACACCGTGATCACCAATGCAGTAATTCTCGACCATTGGGGTGTAATAAAAGCCGACATTGGGATTAAAGATGGACGTGTCATGGCGATTGGGAAAGCTGGAAATCCGGATATTCAATCAAACGTTGACATTGTCATAGGTCCCGGCACAGAAGCGATCGCCGGCGAAGGAAAGATCATAACTGCAGGCGGCATCGACCCACATATTCATTTTATCTGCCCCCAACAGATCGAGGAAGCTTTATGCAGCGGAGTGACAACTATGATGGGAGGCGGCACTGGTCCAGCAACGGGCACAAACGCTACGACCTGCACGCCTGGTCCATGGCACATTTCGCGAATGCTTCAGGCAGCCGAGGGCTTTGCCATGAATCTCGGGTTCTTTGGTAAAGGAAATGCTAGCCTGCCACACGCCCTTGTCGAACAAGTACGCGCAGGCGCCTGCGGTCTGAAACTACATGAGGACTGGGGCACAACGCCAGCCGCTATCGACAATTGCCTTTCTGTAGCCGACGACACGGATGTCCAAGTACTTATTCATACGGACACACTAAACGAATCTGGTTTTGTCGAAAACACTATCGCAGCCTTTAAAGGACGCACTATTCACGCGTTTCATACAGAAGGAGCAGGAGGCGGACACGCCCCGGATATTATCAAGCTGTGCGGTGAAAAAAACGTGTTGCCATCTTCCACAAATCCCACGCGTCCGTACACAGTCAACACACTTGATGAACATCTTGATATGCTAATGGTGTGCCATCATCTAGACAAGGATATCCCAGAAGATGTTGCGTTTGCAGAAAGTAGGATCCGTTGCGAAACAATAGCAGCTGAAGATATTCTTCACGACCTCGGTGCGTTTTCGATGATAGCATCTGACAGCCAAGCCATGGGACGGGTTGGCGAAGTGATAATTCGAACATGGCAGACTGCTGATAAAATGAAACGCCAATTCGGATCACTTCCGGCTGATTCCAACGGCAGTGACAATGCGCGCGCCAAACGTTATATCGCAAAATATACGATCAACCCTGCTATCG
Source organism: uncultured Alphaproteobacteria bacterium (assembly GCA_913044255.1). Classification (GTDB taxonomy): domain Bacteria; phylum Pseudomonadota; class Alphaproteobacteria; order UBA7887; family UBA7887. The sequence goes on along the minus strand of CAJWOI010000137.1, from coordinate 5,138 downwards.
CACATGGAATTGCGGAGCACGTGGGATCAGTGGAAATAGGAAAACTAGCGGACCTGGTCATCTGGTCGCCTGAGTTTTTTGGTGTCAAACCGGACATGGTATTGAAATGCGGAACGATCGCCGTAGCGGTAATGGGCGATCCAAACGCTTCAATCCCCACCCCACAGCCGGAGCACTATCGCCCCATGTTCGGCTCTTTTGCCAGATCATCAATTGAAAGCGCGGTAAGTTTTGTAAGCCAAGCCAGTTTAGACGCCGACGTTGGTTCAAAATATGAGCTTTCTCGACGTTTAATTCCTGTCGCTAGAACACGAAGTGAAATCAACAAATCCTCGATGATCCACAATGACGCAACACCTCGGATGGAGGTTGATCCCGAAACTTATGAAGTTAAAGCTGACGGTGTTTTGCTGACTTGCGAACCAGCGGAGGTTCTGTCCATGGCGCAACGTTACTTCCTGTTTTAGGAAATCAAACATGAGACGTGCAATATCGCATGCGAAAAATGGTGAGTGGCCGATCTCAAAGGCGGTGGACGGAGTAACTCTTGATTATGAGGCACGTCACCGCCGAAGATACCGTTTGCGAACACATGAAGGGGAAGATATTTTGCTCGATCTTGCAGAAGCGGTTGCCATGGCCGATGGCGATGGGCTGCGCCTAGAGGACAATAGTTGGCTAACCGTAAAAGCAGGACAAGAAGACCTCATTGAAATAACGACTGACAATCCCCAACATCTCGCTCGAGTAGCATGGCACCTAGGAAATCGGCACCTAGCGGCAGCAATTAATGCAAGTCGCATATTAATTCGCCCTGACCATGTCATTGAATCAATGGTGGTAGGGCTTGATGCTCGCATTCGACATGTTACTGAATCTTTTCAACCTGAACATGGCGCCTATCACGAACATCGAAATACCCCCTTGAGCTCTGCTTCATGATCCAAAAGCACACGTCTTCCACAATCAAGGATGAAAGCCTTTACCGACTTTCAAACTGGTTCTCACCCAATTTTCCTATCGGCTCCTATAGTTATTCGCGAGGCTTAGAAAGCGCAGTTGAGACCAGATTGGTGGTTAATCCCACAACGCTTGTAGATTGGATCGAATCCGATATAAGTCACGGACCTGGGTGGACAGACGCTGTATTATTTTCCCATGTTTTTCGTTCAGCAGGTGCAAAGAATGAAAACGATTTACTTCACGTGGCAGCACTCTCGTACGCACTACGCGGCAGCGCTGAGCTTGCATTGGAGAGCACTGCACAGGGGAAAGCTTTTGCTAGGGCTGTGTCCGAATGCTGGTCGTTGACGGAAGTGGAGCAATTTCGCCATACGCTAGCCGCCAAAGATATTGAAATTACACTGCCCGTTGCTGCCGCCCTAGCCTGTGCTGTCGCAAGAATACCTCTACGGAGTGCATTATTCTTTTATGTGCAGGCCAACGCCAACAACCTTGTAAGCGCGGCAGTGCGCTTAATCCCACTCGGCCAGTCCGATGGTCAGCGAACCTTGGTCTCTCTCGAACCACACATCGGCGCCTCGGTCAAAAAAGCTGTGACCGAGAAGTTAGAAGATTTAGGCACATCAACACCTATGATTGAACTCATGTCATTTGCCCACGAAACTCAGTACACAAGGTTGTTCCGATCATGAATCGACTAGAGGAAACCAGTGCGTCTACGGAAAATCATGGGCCCCTGCGTGTAGGAATTGGTGGGCCGGTAGGGTCTGGAAAAACTTCATTGGTGGGAAGTTTGTGCAAAGCGATGCGCGATACCTACGACATCATCGTAATCACAAATGATATTTACACCAAAGAGGATCAGCTTATCCTGACACGCTCCGGTGCCTTACCCGCAGAACGCATTGAGGGTGTGGAGACCGGAGGATGCCCACATACTGCTATTCGAGAAGATGCCTCAATCAATTTGGTTGCCTTGGACCATATGCAAACGCTTTTCCCGGCTGCACAAATCTGCTTCATTGAATCTGGTGGAGACAATCTCGCAGCAACCTTCAGTCCAGAGCTAGCTGACATAACAATATATGTGATCGACGTGGCAGCAGGCGAAAAAATTCCGCGGAAAGGTGGCCCGGGAATCACACGTTCGGATCTGTTGGTCATTAATAAAACAGATCTCGCACCCCACGTCGGTGCTAATTTAGATATCATGGAATCAGATACCCAACGCATGCGAAATGGGCGGCCCTATTTTTTTACAAATCTAAAAAGTGGAGACGGTGTTGCCGGAATCATGAGTTTCATTGTGAAAAACGGAGGCCTTTTTGATGGAAATTATGCCAATCATATTGGAAACCAATTGTCCCAATAGACTGTCTAACAACAGGATTCTTTCCGGTCGCCATAACAACTGGTGAGAGGCGAATAACAACCTAGTTGTTCAGCAACCGTCGCAATCAAACGGTGCTCGAAAGGCCACCATCAACATTAACCGCAACCCCGGTAATGTAGGCCGCACGATCTGAAACCAAAAAAGTCACCAGATCGGCATATTCTTCGGCCTCCCCGACCCGCCCAAGCGGGACTTGCTTGGACAATTCTCTATAAAGTTCTTCCGGATCTTTGTTTCCAGCTCGTCGTACCCACTGTTCACTCTTCAGCAGCCCAATGCAGACAGTATTTACTCGGATTGCGTCGACCGCATATTCATTGGCCAATGACTTAGTCAGATTTATGCCCGCCGCCCTGCTTACGGTAGTCGGAAGAGCTTTACCGGGAGGCGCCTTCCCACCAATGATTGTGGCATTGACTATTGCGCCGCCGCCGCGCCCACGCATGATTGGAATCACTTGTCGACATGCGCGCACCGCCCCCATTACTTTTAGGTCAAAATCTGCCTGCCATTCAGCATCGTCGGTTTCTTCAAGCCCCGCCGCCGAAGATTTACCAGCATTGTTAACTAATATATCTACACCACCGTAACGGTCGACAGTTACCCTGATGAGTTCATCGATATCAGACGCCACCGACACATCGGCACGAACTCCGAGCACCTCCCTACCTGTCTGTGACGAGATATCCTTGGCTGCCCGCCGCAAATGGTCTGCTCGACGCGCACAAATAACAACGCTTGCGCCCTCACCCGCGAGACGCTCGGCGGTGGCTCGCCCCAGACCATCACTACCACCGGTTACAATTGCTATTTTCCCTTCCAATCCGAGTTCAAACATGAGATTCCTTTAGGTTCATTGCGTTGCAAATACTTGTCACAAAATATTTTGAAGAGAAAAATCTGTCAAAGATTCATCAATATGACGTACCTGGGCAGTCAAATCGAATAATCAAAATATACAAAATTGGTATTTGGTGCCAAAGCTGAGCAACCTCTTTAGAATACAAAATACATTTTGTAATATTTTTAGCCCTCTCAGACTCAGATACCCCGGTTTACAGGCAAAAACTACCGAAGTATGTCGCTCTGACCACTTTACACGAGAACGCCGGCACGTTATTGCAGCCCGAACTCTTAAATGTTGGTGTTATATTCGGGACAGGGAGCAAACATGCGTCAACGAAAATTAGGTCGTAGCGATATTAACGTCAGCGAACTTTGTCTCGGATCGATGACCTGGGGCACACAAAACGACTACACCGAAGCTAGCGCACAGATCGACAAAGCTTGGGAGCAAGGTGTTAATTTCATTGATACTGCCGAACTATATCCGACAACGCCCCTTTCGGCTGAGACCCAAGGAGATACAGAGGCAATTATCGGTAGATATATGAAAGAGAGAGAATGTCGTGATCAATTTGTGATCGCGACGAAAGTGGGCGGTCCTGGCGTCGCCCATCTACGGGGAGGAAGAAACATCAACTCGGCCTCTATCACCGAGGCATTGGAGGGAAGCCTCAAGCGCTTGCAAACAACCTACGTTGACCTGTACCAAATACACTGGCCAAATCGTGGACATTATCATTTCCGCAAAAACTGGAACTACAAACCTGAAGTGTCCGGCCGAGATCAGAATGATGGCGAAATAATCGACATCCTAAGAGCACTGGACCGTCAAATCAAAGCCGGAAAAATTCGTGCGGTGGGTTTATCTAATGAAACCGCGTGGGGTACGGCATCGTTTCTGCGACTTGCTGAAGCCCATAATTTGCCACGAATGGTATCCATTCAAAACGAATACAGTTTACTTTGCCGTTGGTTTGATTTGGATTTGGCAGAACTTGCCCTCAACGAAGGCTTAGTATTGCTTTCGTATAGTCCGTTGGCTGCAGGAATTCTGTCAGGAAAATATCTAAACAACACAGTTCCGCGAGGTTCGCGAGCCAGCATTAAGCCGGGATTGGACGGACGTTTGACCGAATTTACAGACCCTCCCGTTCAAGCATATGCAAAAATTGCCGCCGGGCACGGCATGCGGACAGAGCAGATGGCATTAGCTTTTTGCTTGCAGAGGCCCTTTATGGGGTCTGTGATAATTGGAGCAACGAGCCTTGAGCAATTAGATATCGCGTTAGCCTCTCACGAAATACAGCTAACAAAATCCGTTCTTGAAGAAATCCAAAAGACTTATCGACGTTTTCCCGCCCCTTTGTAGGAGCCGTTTCTAAGACTTGTTCCACTAGGACGTGAAAACGAAAAACTGTCCGAGGTAAAAGTAGTTTCTTGCGATATAGGCACCAATCGTGGCAAATAAGGCTGAGCGAGAGAAACCTCGGAACCTGCTTCACGGGCTGTCTAAATAACAAATAACATAGGCCTGATACATGTCTAACATCCAACAGAATACAGCCTGCTCTGGCAAGAATTCAGCTGAACAATTAGAAGTCGCGATTGTCGGTGCCGGTTTTGCCGGCATGTATATGTTGTATCGCCTACGTCGATTGGGCCTTTCATCGCGCGTCTATGAGACTGGCAGCGGCGTCGGGGTACATGGTATTGGAATCGTTATCCCGGCGCACGCTGTGACGTCGAAAGTATGCAGTACTCCTATCAATTTTCTGACGAGCTACAACAGGAATGGGAGTGGAGTGAGAAGTATTCAACGCAGCCAGAAATTCTCCGCTACGCGAATCACGTAGCTGACCGCTTCGACCTAAAACGTGACATTCAATTCAATACTCGAGTTGAATCTGCAATTTTTAATGAAGAATCTCAACGCTGG
>CAJWOI010000136.1 GCA_913044255.1 uncultured Alphaproteobacteria bacterium | reverse complement strand
TGGCTCCCCGGGCCGGACTCGAACCAGCGACATGGTGGTTAACAGCCACCCGCTCTACCAACTGAGCTACCGGGGAATACCGTTGTGTGGAGGCTATAGCAATCGGTGCACGTTGCGGCAAGTGCTCTAGTCGTTTGGTGTTTTCTAGTCCGCCGCTACAGACGGAAGTCCGGCCAATGCCATAGCTAATTCCTCTTCGGCATAAATCTGGTCAGTGAGTTTTCCAGCAAAGTAGTCAGTATAGGCCTGCATATCAAAATGACCGTGGCCGCATAAGTTGAACAAAATAGTGCGGCCTGCGCCAGCTTCCTTGCACACGAGCGCTTCGTCTATTACAGCTTTTATGGCGTGATTAGCCTCTGGAGCAGGCACGATTCCTTCGGTTCGGGCAAATTGCACTCCGGCTGCAAAGCATTCAGTTTGGTGGTATGCGCGCGACTCTATTAAGCCAAGTTCCTGGAGGTGACTGACAAGGGGCGACATTCCGTGATAACGCAATCCTCCAGCATGAAATGGTGGAGGAACAAACGTTGATCCAAGTGTATGCATTTTGACCAGAGGAGTTAGATGCCCGGTGTCCCCGAAATCGTACGCATACTTGCCCCGGGTGAGGGACGGACAAGCAGCGGGCTCCACGGCGATTATACGTATTTTCGCACCGCCATTGAGCTGCTTTCCTAAAAAGGGGTTGACCAATCCTGAAAAATTGCTTCCCCCGCCAGTACAGCCAATTATGATGTCCGGCCAATTTCCCGCCATTTCCATTTGTTCGAGAGCTTCTTTGCCTAGTACTGTTTGGTGCATGAGTACGTGATTGAGAACGCTTCCAAGTGAATATTTTGTGTCCTCGTTCGTTGCGGCAACCTCAACTGCTTCCGAAATTGCTATGCCTAGGCTCCCCGGGGAATCGGGGTTCTCACCTAATATTGCCTTCCCAGAATTTGTTTCGGAGGACGGGCTTGCGACGCAACGAGCCCCATAAGTTTCCATAAGTGCTCGTCGGTAAGGTTTTTGTTCAAAGCTTACTTTGACCATAAAAACGTCGAGCTCGATCCCAAAGTGTGCACATGCGAAGGCTAGCGCCGAGCCCCATTGACCCGCTCCTGTCTCCGTCGTCAATTTACTGATCCCCGCCTCCTTATTGTAGAAGGCCTGGGCGACTGCTGTATTCGGCTTATGGCTCCCAGCCGGGCTGACCCCTTCATATTTGTAGTAAATCTTTGCTGGGGTATCGAGCGCCTTCTCAAGGCGTCTTGCTCGTATTAACGGTGTAGGGCGCCACATTCTATAGACTTCGCGAACGGGTTCTGGGATCTCTATATCACGATCGACTGATACTTCTTGGCCTATAAGCGCCATCGGGAACAATGGGGCAAGATCATCCGGACCAATGGGTTGGCCAGTGCCGGGATGGATTACCGGGGATAGTGGTTCGGGTAGGTCAGCCGCTATATTGTACCAACTAAACGGTAGTCTTTCCTCATCCAGAACATATTTGGTAGTGTCCGACATATCTCTGCCCCCCTAGAATAAGCGTCACCTTAATCACCAATCTATCAAACCATGATCGCGCGTTCAAATGCAGACTAATTGTGCCATTCTGAGTAGTTTACGGGGTGTTGTTAATTTCAACGGATGCGATTATCTGTCTGACAAGGGGTTACGCCTCGGTATCTTGTTATTCCTACTTCAGTTGTTACCAGCGAGTTTGGCAGCGAAAGACGATAAATATCACCTGTCAGAGAATTTATTGGTTGCGGCTCCGACAATGCTTGATCCCCGTTTTGTCGGGACCGTCATTTATATTTATGAACATTCTGACAAAGGAGCGATGGGGCTCATTATCAATCGGTTGATGGCTCGGGTGCCTGCTAAAGCGATTGCCGAGCAATTTAAAATTTCTTCTGACATCGCAGATATAGAAGTCCCAATATTTTGGGGTGGTCCTGTCCAGATATCACGAGCGTTTATTTTGCATAGTTCTGATTACATCAATAATGAAAGCAAGGCTGTTGGCCAAGGTGTGATGTTGACAAATAATGACGCAATGCTTGCTGCGATATTGGAAGGGCATGGACCAACCGGGGTCGTGTTTGCAATGGGATACGCTGGTTGGGGGCCTGGTCAACTCGAGGGTGAGCTTTTTCGTCAGGATTGGATAAATGTGCCGGCTACTCCAGAATTTATTTTTGGTGTAGACCCGGATCTAATGTGGGTTGCGGCGCAGGATCTGTACAGTGTTGAGCTGTAGGGTTGAATGGAGGCTGGCGAGACATATCGAGAGCCGGAGCGGGTCCTGAAAACCATTTTCCAGGGGTGAATTATGAAGTATTCTTGCCGCGAATCAGGGGGAATTGAGAATGTTCCTGCAGTGGCTTGATATTTTTGCAGAAGCATATCTTAAGATTAAACGGCGACTGATTGGTATCCACGGGAATATTATTCTAGGCGATAAAGTTAGACTGGGGTCAGTTTTTTTAGGGTTCTTCCCTAGCATTTGATTTTGCATTATTCGGGTGATTGCCTCAAAGTCGCTGAAGGGTGGGAGGTGTTTCTGTTGAAGTATGTAGTTTAATTGCTGACAGACTGGGTCTAATCACGAAATTGTTGTCCTTTTTCGAATGTGACCTTGTGCTCATCGGGAAAACTGTAAAGGTCGGAAAGTGTTAGGAGTGTGTATTATGTTGGTAGGATCGGGGTTGGTACGAATTCTTCCCCTACTCGGCGTCGTCTCCGTAATTGCATCGGGGATGCCTGAGTTGACGTATGCCGAAAGCCCGGAGGAGAAGGGTCTTTCAATCGCCATTGAGGGCGATCAACGTGACCGGGGTTTTGTTGATAGTTCGGTGCGCTTGGAAATGATCCTAAGCAACCGCCACGGGGAGAGTAGTACCCGGGAACTGCGGATTAAGACTCTTGAAATACAGGATGCCGACCTTGGCGATAAAAGTCTCACCGTTTTTGACCATCCTCGTGATGTAAAGGGGTCAGCATTTTTAAGTTTTACACGCATTAACGAGCCTGATGATCAGTGGCTCTACTTGCCAGCTTTGAAACGGGTAAAGCGAATCTCTTCCGCAAATAAATCAGGCCCCTTTATGGGCAGCGAATTTTCTTATGAAGACATGGCTTCCCAGGAGGTGGCAAAATACACCTACAAATGGCTGAAGGATGAGGAATGCGGCGACTTACAATGTTTTGTGATTGCACAGTATCCGGTTTATGAAAATTCTGGGTACACAAAACGTATTGCTTGGATCGACCAAAATGAGTTTCGACCTTGGAAAATGAGTTTCGACCTTGGAAAATAGAGTTCTACGACAGGAAAGATGCACTTCTTAAAACGATGTCGTTTGCAAACTACAAACAATATTTAAATAAATTCTGGCGCTCCCATGAAATGTTCGTCGAAAATCATTTGACAGGGAAAAGTACCATCCTGAAGTTTGACGATTTTAGTTTGCAGGCTGGATTAGACGATCGGGACTTCAATCGAAACGCGTTGTCCCGAGTGCGGTGACAAAATAAGGAGTTTACCAGCCTCATACAAAACGCGAGAACACCAGAAAGTCGTAGAAATTAAAGATGAAATTAAAGTGTGTGCCCTTATTGTATGAAAGCGGGGAGCGATAGCGATGCTACGCCATCTTTTGTTTCAAGCGATACGTAGGATTGTTGCTGATCCACGTGTTCAACAGAAGGCTGCCGCGACGTACGATAAAGAAGTCAAACCCCGAATTCAGGAAGCAGGAAAATTTGCGAAAGATAATATTGATTTTGCTCGTGGGGAGTTAAAAGACATAGCAACAGAGACCAATCCGCTTGACAATCCTGGCGGCTTTCTGCGGAAGGCTCAGAAACGGCTCTTGAAAGGAGATGAGGGCGACGAGACAGACAAAACAACGGATTGACGATATTAAATTCTAAGTCGTGGTGTTTGTAACTGAATTTTGCCACAGAATGAGTGTAGCAGCGGCCCCATAGATTGCGAGAATTCTACACGGCAGGAGTGTCACAAGATGCGGCACACAAAATTATCTAGTTCCTTGGTTTGAATTTTTTATTTCCACAAAGAACCGCCGTCTAATTTGAGGCGAGAAATTTATTATGAACACAAGGTCTAGTTTCGAAAGCTTGGGTCTCGTTGATCCATTAGCCGGACAAGGGCAGAAAATGCCAGTTCGCCATTGTCAGCATCATCTAACGTGCGCGCATGTTTTTCGCGCACCTCGTAAGAGGGTGAGGTAAGATTCTGACTACTAGATTGCGCCATTATCTGAACTTGGCAGGCGGTCTCTAAAGCGTAAAGATAGCGGAAAGCCTCCGCTATTGTGCGTCCGCAGGACAGCAAGCCATGGTTGCGTAAAATCATTACGTTTTTATCGCCTAAGTTTTTTGACAATCTATTGCGCTCATCGAGGTCTACTGAAACACCCTCAAACTCATGGTACGCGACGCGGTCGTGAAGCGAAATTCCTGCAAAATCGTGGCATTTGAGGCCAGTCGCGGACGCCGCTACTGCCATGCCGGCTGTAGTATGGCTGTGCATTACACAGCCTACGTCTTCGCGCACCCCATGTACGGCGCTATGAATTGTAAATCCAGCGGGATTCACTTGGTAAGGGCTATCACCAATAATATTACCGTCAAGATCGACCGTAACCAAATTGGATGCGGTAATTTCATGATACATTAGCCCAAAGGGGTTAATTAAAAACTGATGTTTCGGGCCAGGCAGGCGCGCAGTAATGTGCCCGTATATCAATTGCGTCCAACCCAGATAATCAAAAATTCTATATGCTGCAGCCAATTGGACCCTAACTTCGCGCTCGTTCAAAGTTATAGTTTCTGGCCGAAAATCAGATAAGGCGGCAACCGTGCTGTGACGCGTCATAACAAACTATCCCGTTTCATCTATCCTATGGCCGTTCATTCTACTTGTTTCAGATGTCCATGTCCTGTTTCAAAGTGAATTTTATGATTTGTACGTAGCGTGTTTTCGGTGCGGGTCGTGGTATAAGGAGTTAGTGTGAATGAATTACTATATTATGTCTCAGTTCCCGGTAAGGTCACGCACGACTACTACAATTGGCGTTGATATTCCTTTGAAATCGGTTCGATTATAGTCCTCAGGACGAATAAGAGCAGTATAGAGACCTACCACCTCGCCGCGGCAGCTGATTACAGGCGCACCCGAGGCACCTTTTGCAAGGCTAAAATCCAGCCTATCAAAGCGGTCATCGGTAAACCATTGCACACCACGGCCTACTTCATAAAGGCGTGAAGCGTAACTGGGAACTACTACTGACCCTTGATGTCGCCCCGGATGTAGAGGAAGAGGGGCAAAAATAGACGGTGTTTCCACGGCTAACACGGCGTAGTCACGGGCAGGCCCTAGGCCGCCTTCGTCTGCATAGTCATGTCCCATCGTTACAACGGCGGTCGCTGCACTATATTGGTAAAGGTGGTTTCGAAATTTGATATTTTCTAAAGTTGGTTCCACAGGGAGATTGTGACGATTTGTTATAATGTAGACCTTGTGGCCGATAAGGGTTGCAACACCGCTAGATGAAGACTCCCCAAGAACGTTGATTGCAACAACGTAACGTTGCAGCATTTCATCGTTCAATTTGCAGAAACCGTCTGCGGCGGGACGTTGGATGGGAACCGGTAAAGGCTTACTCTCACAGCCGACCAGGAGCAGAATGCAAACGGCAAGTATACAAAGTGACCCCCGACAGATGGATCCTTGTGTCGATGTTTTCAACTATTTTGCTCGGCTATCGCTAAGATTCTATACATTGATCGCAACACGGGTCTCTCAAGTAATTTACCATCTACAACTACGAGGCCATCTTCACTGCTTTCGAATGCATTCACGATCTTTTGTGCTTCGGAAACGGCTTCGGTGCTTGGGCTAAAGCAAGCATTGATTATTGGTACTTGTCGTGGATGGATCGCGGCTTTGCCTGTAAAGCCAAGGTCTGCCGAAGCTCTCGCTGAATGTTCAAGACTCTTTAAATCATCAAGGTCAAGCGATGGGACATCTAATAAATCTATGCCGGCTCCCGCTGCAGCATGAACCACCCTTGATCGCGCATACAATAAATTTTCCCATTCCAAGTTTGTTCTTAGTTCAGCGGACATATCAACACCACCGAACAAGAGGGAGTCGATACGTTTTGAAGACCGCGCTATTTCATATGCGGCCTCTAGTCCATCATTGGTTTCAATAATAACGTGGAACCGTATGGCGTCGTGGGGTGGCATAGACAGTAACTCATCCAGTTGGCAAACCTCGTCTCTTGATTTGACTTTGGTCAACATTAGTGCCGGCGGTGGGCGTGTTCGTTCTAAGATCGCTATTACATCCCGGAGACCGTCAACTGAACGGAGGTTGTTTATACGAACGATACATTCCGGTGCCGCAATGTCGATATCCTGGTCAAAGAGGGCTAGTGTTTTTTCGCGCGCCGAGTTCTTCTGACTTGGTGCGATCGCGTCTTCTATATCAACACAAACGATGTCCGCGCCATATTTCAGGGCTTTGGGAAACCATTCAGGCTTGTTTCCGGGAACGAAGATCAGGGAACGGCGAGGCTTTATGGCGGTTGTCGACATAACTTTAAGTCCTCATTGGTAAAAACTTTCTCAGTCAGCGCGCACAGAGCATTGAACCACAACAATTAGAAAAATTTTGTTGGAGGTTTTTGTCTCATAAATTAATTAAAGAAATTTCTAATATTTTTACTATATACACGTAATTAAAATGAAGAATTAGATTAATAATATTAATAATAAAGTTCCTTTGTAGGGGTTTCTATGAGTTTTTCCTTACACGGCGGTGGAATTTCGGTGTTGGATACGGAAGAGGTGTATCAGGCGGATCGCTTGGCCGCGGACGCGGGTGTCCCAAGTATCGTTCTCATGAGAAATGCGTGTGCGTCAGTTGCGGCGGAGATTCGGACCCGCTGGGCCCCTCGTGCGACGTTGGTACTTTGTGGACCCGGAAATAACGGTGGCGATGGCTTGGGTGTTGCAATGTTATTGCGAGAATCTGGTTGGCCGGTAGAGGTCGCATTGTCTGATTCAATTGAGTCGTTTGAGGGCGATGCCGCAATAATGGGGCGTGGTTGGGGAGGTCCATTTGTCGATTTCGAGCCAAATATGCTGGATCGAGCAGTACTGGTGGTTGATGCATTGTTTGGGGCAGGGCTGTCTCGTCCAATTGAA
>CAJWOI010000135.1 GCA_913044255.1 uncultured Alphaproteobacteria bacterium | reverse complement strand
GAACCCACGGTACGCGTAAACGCACACACGCTTTCCAAGCGTGCGCCTTAAGCCGCTCGGCCACCCCTCCAAACTCCGCCACAAAATACGGCCTTAACGGTGGCCTTGGAACAGCTATCTCACGGCGGTTGTTATGGCTACACCTGTCAATCCTCGCAAAAATCCCAACTTTGGAAAGTCCGCTCCGTTATCGCTCTTCGAGCCGAAGAGCCGCCAGGAATGCCTCTTGGGGAATTTCAACATTGCCGACTTGACGCATCCGTTTTTTCCCAGCCTTCTGCTTGTCCAACAACTTACGTTTGCGGGTAATGTCACCACCATAGCATTTCGCGGTCACATCTTTTCGCAAAGCACTTACTGTTTCCCGAGCAACCACTTTGCTCCCAATTGCCGCCTGAATCGCCACCTTAAATAACTGCCGGGGAATTAGCGATTTAAGTCTCTCGCACAACGCCCGGCCGCGAGACTCCGCTTTCTCACGATGAACCATAAAAGCCAGGCTATCAACCGGCTCACCATTCACCAACATAGTCACCTTGACTAACTTACCCGTTTCATAAGTATCCAATTCGTAGTCAAAACTTGCGTAGCCACGACTTACTGATTTAAGGCGATCGTAGAAATCGAACACCACTTCGTTTAGTGGAAGCCGATATACCGCCATGGCACGATTACCGACGTACGTAAGATTAATTTGTGAGCCGCGACGTTCGGTGCACAACTCCAAAACAGCGCCAAGATATTGGTCGGGAACCATGATCGTTGCCTTAATCCACGGCTCGTCTATTCGATTGATTCTCACCGGATCTGGAAAATCGGCCGGATTATGGAGATCCCACACCTCGTTATTGGTAAGATGAATCTTGTAAATAACACTTGGCGCAGTAGTAACGAGATTGAGATTAAATTCGCGCTCCAGTCTTTCTTGAATAATTTCGAGATGCAATAATCCCAAAAAACCGCAACGGAATCCCAGGCCAAGCGCAGCAGAACTCTCCGGCTCAAAATGGAAACTGGAATCGTTGAGTCGAAGCTTTGATAGACTATCTCGTAAATTCTCGAACTCAGCCGAGTCCGAAGGATACAGACCACAGAAAACTACTGGCACGCTCGGCTTGAAACCGGGCAAAGCTAGCTCCGTCGGCATTCGGTCATCAGTAATTGTATCGCCAACATGCGTATCCGCCACAGTCTTGATCGCTGCGGTGATAAATCCGACTTCCCCGGGACCCAATCGATCTACCAACACACCTTTCGGCGTAAATATACCCACCCTCTCGATCTGACGTGACGTGCCGGCAGCCATAAAGCGAACTTTTTGACCCTTGCGCAAAGTGCCATCATGCACGCGGACCAACACCACTACCCCGAGATAAGAGTCGTACCAACTATCCACCAACAACGCCTTTAGTGGCGCCTCTAATTGTCCTTTGGGGGGCGGGAGACGTCCAATTAAGGCATCAAGAAGGTGATCAATGCCTTGCCCCGTCTTGGCAGATACTTCGATCGCGTGGGTAGCATCCAGTCCAATTACATCCTCGATTTGTTGCCGGATCCGCATCGGCTCTGCGGCAGGAAGATCGATTTTATTCAATACCGGAACGATTGCATGATCCGCTTCGATTGCCTGATAGACGTTGGCAAGCGTCTGGGCCTCGACGCCCTGGCTTGCGTCAACCACCAAGAGCGACCCCTCGCACGCAGCCAAGCTACGGCTGACTTCGTAGGTAAAATCTACGTGGCCCGGTGTATCAATCAAATTTAATGTATATTTTTTACCACCCGGTATCTGGTAGGCTAAACGCACGGCTTGGGCCTTAATCGTAATTCCACGTTCGCGCTCGATATCCATCGAATCCAACACCTGCGCTTTCATTTCACGAGCCTCAAGCCCTCCACAAGTCTCAATGAGTCGATCAGCCAGCGTCGATTTACCGTGATCGATGTGGGCAATAATTGCGAAATTTCGGATATAAGAAAAATTCACCATGCTGCGGCTCGCGTCCACACAGAGATCACAAATTTAGGGTATCAGAAATTAATTTTGGCGAGTAATGCCGCAACCGCTCCATCCCTTGCTTAATTTCGGAGTGTCCCGCCGGTGGTTTTCTCAACCTTTGAAACAATCGCCTGGGAGATACGCTGAATATCGTCTTCTGTAAGGGTTGTGTCAGATGGCTGCATCGTAACACCAAATGCCATCGACTTCATTCCCTCGGGTACACCGTCACCAACGTAAATATCGAACAAGGCTGTCTTAGTAAATACAACTTTTGTAGAATCCTTGCCACTTAATGCTTGTACCGCACCTAGCAGTATTTCAGCAGTCACCCCATCGGGCACTACAAATGCAAAATCACGTTCGACAGAAGGAAGGTCTGTTCGATTTGAAGCCGGTCTCGCTCTGGACGCTTTTGTTTTGGGAAGCGGAACGCTGTCCAGAAACACCTCAAATCCAACCGCGGATTCGGTTAGGTCAAAGGCCAACAAAACCGTAGGGTGCAGCTCACCAAAATATCCCAGTACATTTTTGGGACCCAACCGAAGAGTACCTGACCGGCCTGGATGGTACCAACCCGGCGCATCCTTGGTCACTGTTATTCGCTTTCTGGCGGTCTTTAGCCCCGCGAATACCGCAAGTGCATCCGCCTTTGCATCAAACACATCTACCGGACGCGAACTCGCTATCCAGTCACGTGGAACGAAATAGCCCGTGCGTACACCAGCAGCCACAGATAGTTGTCCGCCCAATGTATCATCCCGGTATTGTGGGCCCACTTCACAAAATCCGATGTCGCTAACACCTCGCGCAACATTCCTTGCCGATGCTGATAGCAAGTTTGGCAATAACGATGGCCGCATATCAGAAAGGTCTTCCGAAATTGGATTGTCGAGCTTTAAATCGTCTCTCCCGCCGCCAAACATCGCAGCCTCATCCGCGCTAAGGAAAGACCAAGTCACACATTCGTCAAGTCCACGCGCAGCCAGCAAGCGGCGTATTTGACGGACCTCACGTTGCCTCTGGTTTAACGCAGCCTTCGAGGGACCGCTACGAGATACAGAAACAGCTGGAATTGAATCGTACCCTTTAATCCGTAATACTTCCTCAACTAGGTCCGCTTCCCCATCGATATCATTGCGCCATGATGGTGGTGTTACTGTCCATATTTCGCCTTCATTTTTGCAGCTAAAACCGAGGTTTTCCAGAATTTCTGCGCTATCCTCCCGCGCAACCTCAAGGCCACCAAGGGTCTTAATACGTGCCGGTCGGAAATTAATTGTGCTAGCACTAACAGGTGCCTTCCCCGCTGTGGTTACTTCGCCTACTTCGCCGCCACAACATTCCAAGATCAGTTTTGTCGCAAGCTCCATACCTGGGGCAGTGCCAGCTCTATCGACACCACGTTCAAAACGATATCGTGCTTCCGACTCGATATTCAGTTTACGCCCCGTCTTGGCGGTGCGTACAGGGTCAAACAATGCCGCTTCAACAAACACATTTACCGTCGTGTTGGTACAGGAAGTCACGACACCGCCGATCACACCACCTAGCGCGATGGGACCCGCTTCGTCACAAATTACGTTCATCTGATCATCAAGCTGGTACGTCCGCTCATCAAGGGCGTCGATGGTTTCACCAACTCTTGCGAGCCGTGCACATACGTTGCCCTTTAGCTTATCTGCATCGAATACGTGCAAGGGACGAGCACGGTCAAAGGTAATCAAGTTGGTGATATCAACCAACGCTGAGATAGGACGCAAATCCACAGAAAGCAAACGTTGCTGGAGCCATGGTGGGCTCGCTCTGTTGACTACGCCGCGGATCATTCGACCAATAAACAAGGGACAAGCGTCTTCAGAGCCTTTATCAAATTGAAGTTCAACATTTATCGGACTTGCGAATTCACCTGCCAACGAAACGGGTTCCGGGGAAATTAAATGCCCCAGTCCGCGGGCCGCGAGATCACGGGCTATCCCCAACACTCCAAGACAATCTCCACGGTTGGGGGTGACAGCGATTTCAATAGTAGGGTCGTTGAATCCACTCACTTTCGCAAATGATTCGCCAATTTTTGCTTCGGGACCAAGTTCAATGATGGAATCATGGTCCTCGCTTAAGCCCAGCTCACGTTCGGAACATAACATCCCCTGGCCAGTGACGCCTCTGATCGCCCGCTCCTCAAGAGTAAAGCCCCCCCCAGGTATGTAGGTGCCAATCGGAGCAAATACCCCTTTGATTCCGGAGCGCGCATTAGGAGCACCACATACCACCTCAAATTGTTCTGGGCCTGTATCGACAATACACAGTCGCAATCGGTCAGCGTTCGGATGCGGGGTTACCTTGGTGACATAACCAATTATGAACGGCAGCAAATCCTTAGCTCGATCGACTACGCCTTCCACTTCTAGACCTACCATGGTCAACGCTTCGATTATCTCGTCAAGTGAAGCATCAGTTTCGAGATGTTCTTTTAGCCAGCCCAAAGTGAATTTCATCGGCTCAAACCCTGCCCCAGAGTTGGCAAGTCTAGGGCGGAAAAACCATAATTCTTAAGCCACCGCAAATCGCAATCAAAGAAGCCCCGCAGATCTCGAATGCCGTACTTAAGCATCGCGATCCGATCTATGCCAACCCCAAATGCGAATCCCTGCCATTCCGAGGGATCAAGACCACAATTTTGCAAAACACGTGGATTGACCATTCCACAGCCTAAAATTTCCATCCATTCCTCACCGGCCCCAATATGTCGGACCCCATCCTTTATCGAACAACCGATATCAACCTCGGCAGATGGCTCGGTGAACGGGAAGTAACTCGGGCGGAACCGCAACGGCAAGTCTTCAACCTCAAAAAATAAGCGTGCAAAATCTATCAGACACCCTTTGAGGTGCCCCATATGAATATCTCTATCGATAACCAACCCTTCGAGCTGATGAAACATTGGAGTATGAGTTATGTCGTAATCATGCCGATAAGTTCGGCCAGGGATTATGATCCGGTGAGGTGGTGACTCTGATGTCATTGTCCGTATCTGTACAGGGGACGTGTGGGTTCGTAAGACTGGTCGCGCGCCATCTTTTTTTTCACGAAAATAAAAAGTGTCGTGCATCTGCCGCGCCGGGTGTTCGGGAGGAATATTAAGAGCGGTGAAGTTATTAAATTCAGTCTCTATATCTGGGCCTTCGGCTACCACAAATCCCATATCGGCGAAAATTTCAGTCAGCTCATCAAGCACTTGGCTAACCGGATGAACCGTTCCAGCTTGCTCCGGTCGTGCAGGCGCAGTTACATCCATCCCCTGTTCGGAGAGATCAGCTAGCAACTGCTCAGAATCCAATGCAACCCGACGAGCTGTAATTGCCTCGGTGAGCTCGGTCTTAAGTAAATTAAATACCATTCCTGCAGCCTGACGCTGCTTTGGCTCTAATGAACCAAGGGCCCGCATCAATTCACTGAGGCGGCCCTTTTTCCCCAAAACAGAGATACGCAATTTCTCAAGCGCAGCGAGATCCGATGCTGATTCGATAGCATTAAGAAACTCCACCCTAACTTGATCGCTTAGTTGCTTTGCTTCCATACGTGCACTTCAAAGTAAGTGCTTTTGAAACAAGGGAATACCGACCACAAATTAGGGCCGGTAGCAATCCCTATCTTATCTCTGGGCGGGCTCTTCCCCATTCAAGATGGCTGTAACGCTGCCTGAGCTCGATCGACCAGCTCCCTAAAGGATTCCGGCGCACTCACGGCCAAGTCAGCAAGAACCTTTCGGTCCAACTCTACACCAGCTTTAGTGAGCCCGTGAATAAACTGCCCGTATGTTAAACCATGAATACGAGCACCCGCGTTGATGCGCTGAATCCACAAGGCCCGGAATGCCCTCTTCCGATTGCGCCTATCACGATAAGCGTATTGGCGACCTTTCTCTACAGCCTGATTGGCAGCTCTGATAGTATTTTTACGCCGACCATAATAGCCTTTTGCCGCTTTCAGCACTTTCTTATGCCGCGCATGCTTGGTCACGCCGCGTTTAACACGTGACATTAAGGACCCCTAACCATTTCGAAGGAAATTCCGTTTGACAATCTGTGCATCTGGTGCGGCCATGGTAGTTGAATGCCGAGAGTTACGCAGAAACTTCTTGGTTCGTTTGATCATACCGTGACGTTTCCCGGCATGGTTCATGCGCACCTTACCTGTAGCGGTGAGTGTAAACCGTTTCTTCGCACTCGATTTAGTCTTGATCTTAGGCATTTCCCACTCAATCAGTCCCTCGGCGCCGTTCGCAGAGGAAGCGCCGGTTTATACCGGGCCGCTCGGCCCATTGCAAGCACACAAAGGGATTGCCCGCTTTTACCTCAAAGCCTACATCTGTCACTCTAGCGGGGAGCTACCACCATTGTCATCTGCCGACCCTCTAACCGCGGCATCTGCTCAACTTTCGCAACATCATCGAGGTCACTCTTAACTTTCATCAACACGCCCATGCCAAGTTCTTGGTGCGCCATCTCGCGGCCCCGAAATCGCATAGTCACTTTAACCTTATCGCCGGTTCCAAGAAATTTGGTGATCGCACGCATCTTGACGTCGTAATCATGAGCGTCAATGCCCGGCCTCATTTTGATTTCCTTGACATCAAATGTCTTCTGTTTCTTGCGAGCTTGGTTGGCACGCTTTTGCGCCTCATATTTAAACTTGCCATAATCAAGGATTTTGCACACCGGTGGAGTCGCATTAGGAGATACTTCTACCAAGTCGAGGCCTGAATTTTTTGCACGATCAAGCGCGTCCTGTACTGGCAATACCCCCAACATCTCTCCATTTTCACCAACCACTCGAACAGACGTTACGCCGATTTGGTCGTTGACCCGAGGACCCTCCCGAACGGGCGGCACAGGCTGATGGAATCTAGCTATCTATCGATCTCCTCTGTAATTACACCATATCAGGCCCACCTAACTAAGGACCCTACAAATGGCCGGATTAAAATATAGGCTCTGGTCTCCCAATTGTCCTCATAATAGCACACGAATGACCGATCATGACCTTGCTCATGCAGGTGCTTTCGCAACATCAGAAAGTTTAGCCACAGCCTGAACGAGCGCAAGCACTTCTTGGTCCTTGCCGCCCAGCCAGCGTAGCGAAACTGTGCTCTCTTCCACCTCCCGGGCGCCTACAACCAGTATAGCCGGGATTTTTGCATGCGTATGCTCGCGCACCTTATAATTTATCGTTTCGTTTCGAAGATCAATCTCCGAGCGTAGTCCGGCTGATTGGAGAGCTTCCTTTACTTCCAATGC
>CAJWOI010000134.1 GCA_913044255.1 uncultured Alphaproteobacteria bacterium | reverse complement strand
AAAGGTATAGTCAGGTTCGTTTTTACGAAAGTAGGGGCGATTGCGTTTACTCGCACTCCATGGGCGGCCCACTCCGCAGCCAAAGCTCTAGTCATATTTACTACAGCACCTTTGGTCGCGTGATAGGGGAAGTTGGGATAGAACCCCCCGCCAACCAAGCCCATAATAGAAGCCAAATTAATGATCGATCCCTTCTTTTCCCTCAACATGTGCTTGCCTACCTCACGAGAGCACAAAAAAACCTGTGTTTGGTTGATCTGTACAATCTTGTCCCAAACCTCTAGGGGCATGTCTTCAGTCGGTTCCCGTTGAGCCGTACCCGCGTTGTTGACCAAGATACCAATTTGCTTGTGCTTTTCCGCTACCTCGCCAATCACACGCACAATCTGATCATTATCGGCAACATCGAGATGCCAAGCATCGGCTGAACCGCCAGCGTCTTCGATCTCACGAACGACTTTTTCCGCTAGCTGCATGTTAATATCTGACACACAAACGTGCGCGCCGGCTTCCGCATAAGTCAAGGCTGCGATACGCCCCAGACCATCTCCCGAACCAGTAATCAAAGCTGTCTCTTTATCGAGTCGAAATTGGGAAATAGCGGAAAAAGTATTTTTGGACATGTTCCTTGCTCCCTATTCAGGCAAATCAGCCCGGCTTACTTTGATTTCTGCAATGGCAAATCGCCCGCGCCTATCTAGGCCCACAACGTCTACCCGTTGACCGGAAGCAAGGCGCATTTCCGTGAGGGCACAGTAGCCAAGATCTTAAAACAAAGACTGGATTCCGGATGCCAGTCCGTGGGCGCCACCCACCTTCTCTAAGGGGAGTGTCGAAACCCTAGTCTTTCGCTTCTCTGCAAGGGAAGACGAGAACAACAGATGCTGCATGACATAAAGAACTCAAATTCAAGCGAAACTCAAACAGCAACGGTTACAACACAAAAATCGTTAGCAACACCAACAGCAAAATGATGCCGGCGGCACTATATGCCGTTAGCTTAACGAAGTTAGCCCAATTAGTTCGGTGGGCTTCCACATATTGATCAAGATCAAAGCTCATATGGGGTCATCTCCTTGAGATTATTTCTTTCGCAATATCTAGACATATACGACCGTATCTCTCTAGGCAATCAACAGTGGCCACGCAACCGCGTCACCGAGGTAGTCATTGTTCGACCCTATGCACCTCCTCCATGCGAGGATAATAACCACTCCAGCCCTTCGCACGTAGTTTAGAAATTCCTGTAGCCACGACAAATTCCGTAGTGAATTCAGCCGGTTCCTAGCAGTTGAGCCCCAGGACGGCTCTTAGACTAGCAAGGCAGACAGAAGGCAATATGCTGAGGCATTTAAGATGGGCAACTGGCAATCAGCGCAGCTGTCTAGCGATAACACAAGTCCGACCATTTTTGCACGTTCGCCATCTAGCTTCCGTATCTCATCATCATAATCTGGCACCTTCTGCGGCCGACTCCTTTGCTCACATGCGGACCTGACCATCCCCGGCAGCTTCGCCATTTACGTAACACTGAGTGCCTTCTACCTTGACCTCATCATTGGTATCAGCCTCGCAGGGAATGCAGAAATTTGGAATCTCCAAATGCAATAGCACTGGCGGATTAGTGGGAGTGAAAACCGCGCTGTCTCCAGGATTAATACGGCGTTGCCACTTCTCCGCGGTCACTTTCAAACTATGATCCATGCCATTGGTAATCGTTAGTGCGTTTGCACCAAACGCCACAGCCGTGACCAGGAAGGCACTCATTAGAACTGAATTTATTATCTTCACTGTACCGCTCCCGACTACAGACAGACCGGGGAAACAACGCTCTCTCAACTTTGATCCAGCACTGACCGCAAACTCAAAAACTGCGTTCGCCAACATTGGGCGTTAAAGTTTGGCATCAAAACTATGCGTCCACCTATTGATTGGCCGACGCCAAAAACTCCGAAAGCAAGCCGACTAACAGACGATTGTCCTCTTCGAGGCCCACCGTGAAACGCAGATAATCCTCTAAATTATATCCACTTAATTCTCGGCCGACGACACCGTTCCGGAGTAAATATTCGTAAACCTCTTTGGCGCTTCGTCCTGACGAGCGCTCAAATTCAACAAGTACAAAATTTCCTATACTTGGATGGGCGACTAAACCGATAGCTTCGAGTTCCATTTCTAACCATGGTCGCCATTTTTCATTATGTGTCACTGCAGCCTCAACAAAGGCTGTATCCGACAACGCTGCAATACCGGCTGCCTGCGCCGCTCCGTTGGCATTAAATGGGCAGCGGATGCGGTTAAGCGCCTCAATTACTTCTGGGGGGCCATACAACCAACCAAGCCTCAACGCAGCAAGCCCATAAATTTTTGAGAACGTGCGGGTCACAATGACATTGTCATGGCGATCTACCAACTCGATGCCATCTGAATAATCTTCCCGACGAACATATTCCGCATAAGCTGCATCGATCACCAACACAACATGATCGGGCAACCCATCCCGCAAGCGTTCCACCTCCCCCGACGGCACAAAAGTCCCTGTCGGATTGTTCGGATTCGCAAGGTAGCACATCCGTGTATTTGGAGTGATATGCTTCAGCAAACTGTCAACGTCAGAACCAAGGAAACGGGCAGGAGCTATCACCGGAGTAGCTCCTACGGACCGTGCCGCAATTTCGTACATCGCAAATGCATGTTTCGTTAACAGAACTTCGTCACCGGTTCCTGCAAATGCAGTAGCGAGCAGGTACAACAAATCATCTGAGCCGTTCCCGCACACAATGCGTTTCGGATCCAGGTCGTAACGATCACCGATCGCCGCTCGCAACTTTTTCGCCGAGCCGTCGGGGTACAGATGTAAAAATTCACTGGACCCGCGGTATGCTTCTACTGCAAGTGGACTAGTGCCGAGTGGTGTCTCGTTGGACGATAATTTCACCAAGCGCTTATCACTAGGGGCACTTGAAAGCCCCGGCACGTAGGGGGCGATATCAAGAATACTTGGTTGAATCCTGGGCCCGCTCATTCATTTCTCTTCTGCAATAAATCCAACATGGCATCGAGCGCCAACAGATAAGACTGAAGGCCAAACCCCATCAGCATACCATCTGCTGCAGATGCCAATACCGATTTGACATCACGTTTGGCCAAATTGGAGATATGGACTTCTATATAAGGCAACTCCGCACAATCCAAAATACAATCACGTAGGGCTTCGCCGCGGTAAGTGAATCCCGCTGGATTCATCACAAGCCCATCAACGCCTTCCTCAACCGCCTGGAATACGCGTGCGATCGCCTCTCCCTCCACATGAGTGTAGAAGATGTCCAAATCATAATCATGCTCGCCCGCGTGGGAGCGTAGCATTTCATTCAGTTGATCCGCGGTAGTCTTACCGTAAATTTCGGGTTGCCGCCGACCAAGCCAGGACATGTTTGCCCCCTGCAAAAGCAATATTTTCGTCATCGAATCAGCATTCCTATTGGTGCCACATCATGCAACCGTCAAAAGAACCCCTGGATACACAACAGACCAGTCAGCGTGTTCCTAGCCCACTGGCTATCTCCACTACAATCTTTATCACTTCTCCACCCATCTCCGCCATGCACAAAACGTCAATAATTTATTCACCCATGCGGTAAATAGGGCGTAGCAAGAACTCGTAGCGATGGCACCATCAGTTCGTAACAGTTTCAAAAGGTAACCAATGTACTCTACGCAGATAGTGCTCCGTTGGCGAGAAATGAGCGCAAAATCAATTCGCTAAGCTGAGGTAGTTCGCAAAAATGTTATAATGCGACTCTGTAAACTTGCGATTTACAATGGTGAGCGAGAACGATGACAAAAACGATGCCGCTTATTCCTACTTCTGTGGTCGGGAGCTATGCCCAGCCGGACTGGCTGATAGATCGAGACTCACTTGCCTCCGGTTCGCCGCCCCGTTCACGACGAGGGGACCTCTGGAGGGTTGAAGATCCTTGGCTGCACCAAGCCCAGAATGACGCAACACTGCTCGCCATTCGGGATCAGGAGGGGGCCGGTATTGATATCCTGACCGACGGTGAAATGCGGCGAGAGAGTTATTCCAATTATTTTGCCACCGCACTCGGCGGCCTGGATCCTGAGAAGACCGGTACAGCAATCTCGCGTAAGGGGACGCCAAATCCAGTGCCTCTGGTGATTGGTCCAATTAAACGCACTCACCCAGTAGGCGTTGCCGACATAGCTTTTTTGCGCGCCAACACTGATCACATGATAAAAGCAACCCTGCCCGGACCATTCACGATGTCACAGCAGGTTGAGGATCAGTATTATAACGACCCGGTTGCGCTTGCGATGGATTACGCCGCAGCGGTCAATGATGAAATCCGCGATCTGTTTGCAGCTGGGGCAGACGTAGTCCAGGTCGATGAGCCCTGGGTACAGGCCCGACCTGATCCTGCAAAAAAATATGCCATTCCCGCCATTAATCGGGCTTTCGAAGGTATTAGTGGCACGACTGCTTTGCATTTGTGCATGGGTTATGCAGCAATGATTAAAGATCGCCCCGACCATTACTACTTTCTTGAAGAGCTTAGCGACTGCACAGTCGACCAAATATCTATCGAAACCGCGCAACCGAACCTTGATTTGTCATCGTTGACGCCCATTGCCAACAAGAAAATTATACTAGGGGTCATAAATCTGAATGACATGGAAGTGGAGAGCGCTCAAGTGGTCGCGGAGCGCATTGAGCGCGCCTTCAAATATGTCTCCCCCCAAAACATCATTGCGTCTCCCGACTGCGGTTTTAAATATCTCCCACGGCATATCGCGTATGCAAAGCTTGAGGCTCTAGTCGCGGGCGCCCGCCTGATCCGAGATAAACTCAGGTGACAATAAAATGAATGTGTAAATCAGGTGCAAATTTATCTACTTCTCATATTGGGTCGATCGTTATATAGAGTGCAGGTAATCGCAAGAGGACATTGTCATGAAATTTTACGATTTTAAGGCGGCACCTAATCCACGTCGTGCTCGAATGTTTATGGCCGAGAAAGGCATAAATGACGTTGAAATCATTCAAGTCGATTTAGGTAACGTCGAACAACTAGGCAACGAATACCGTGCGATTAATCCTTCCGGTACCGTCCCCGCACTTGTCTTAGACGATGACACACTGATCGCTGAATCCGTAGCCATTTGCCGCTATTTTGAAGAGCTGCAGCCTTTACCCCCATTGATGGGCCGTAATGCTAAAGAGAAAGCTCAAGTGGAAATGTGGCAACGCCAAGTTGAACTTCAAGGCTACCTTCCAGCCGGTGATACATTTCGCAATCACAACAAGAGATTTGCTGGACGTGCGATTCCAGGCCCCGAAAACTATGAGCAAATTCCGGAGCTCGTAGTGCGCGGTCGCGCACGCGTGGAACACTTCTTGGACATATTGGATCAGCGGTTAGGTGCAAGTGAATTTGTTGCGAACGATGTTTTCACGATAGCGGATATTACAGCTTTTATTCTGATAGAATTCGCCGGGTGGTCGAAAATTGCCGTTCAAGAAAAACACGCGAACCTACAACGCTGGTATCAAGACACAAAATCTCGACCCAGCGCTGACGCGTAACTACATCACCCTAACGCACTAAAACATCGGCGCGATGTAGCAAGAGCATCCAGCACATAACCCATGTGGCTCGTACTAAATTACCAGGTGTTCAACGTTTACGCAGTTTCTCAGTTCGTTATTTTTTAAATAATCCAGACACGTCTGTAATGCTTTTTCGCGAAGAATTTTGGAGGACGTTGGGCTAAAAAACGCCGCGTGAGGGGTTGCGGCAAAACGTCCCTCAAGCCATGCTTCTCTGCCACGCCAGGCCAACATCAAGGGGTGATTAACGTCTGGAGGTTCAGGATCAAACACATCAAGACCTGCCGCACCGATCTGACCCGATTTCAGGCCACTGTAAATTGCGTCCAAATCGCAAATCGGTCCACGAGCCGTATTTACGATAATCACGCCCGGCTTCATTTTTGACACCGTGTCCTGATTGATTAAATGATAAGTCAATTCGGTAGCGGGGGTATGAATACTGATAAAATCAGCCGTCCTCAGCAATTCATCGAGATTGTAAGCCCTCTCAACATTGAGCGCCAACTCTTGCCCATAAGGAACGAAAGGATCATACGCCATGACGTTCATGCCAAATCCTTTGGCGCGCATCGCCGCCGCTGTTCCTATTCGCCCCAATCCAATAATACCAAAGCACTTCCCCGTCATCCTGGTCATTGCCGGCGTGATCTTGTAGTCCCAACCCTTATCCGGGTCGGCACGATATGTTTCCGTATATTGTGGAATCCCGCGAGTGAACGAAAGCAAAAGAGCAATTGCATGGTCCGCGACTTCATTGGTCCCATAATCTGGTACATTGCAAACCGCGATCCCAGCATCACCGGCCGCGACAGTGTCGATCATGTCGTAACCCACGCCCAGACGCGCAATAATTTTGCATTTCACAAGGCGAGAAATTACCTGAGCATCAATCGGCATCGAAAGGCCGGTAACCATGGCCTGACAATCAGACCAAATTTTAGAGGAAATTTTACCAGGGTCGCGCTCATTGAAGATCGCAAATTCAACATCGCCCCCTGAAATGGCTCTTTCAACTGCGTGATCGTCAGCTGATAGAACATCTGGATAAAGAATTTGTATCACTGCCATCTGTACAATTTACCATGATAACTGTTTGAATATAGTGTTCACTAAACGATAGTTTTGACTTGCCCGAGAATTGCCTCTCACTATTCAAGGTCGACGTTCCGCCCCTCGTTTGCCGCTGCTGATGGAAACTTATACATTGAACACCATACGAAGAACCCACTCCAGCCAAGTTCTATAATCAATAGGGACGTCTATGTCCCGCATAGAATTCTGAAACACTCTGTTTCTTAGCTATGATAAAATAGTTCAACGGCGGCCGTATTGGTTTCCAAGATTTGACCGAGTCCGACTACAGTTAAAGGGTAAAAACACGAAAAGTGTAGGGCAGTATAAGGAACGTATTAATATGACTGATGAACTCGCTTTCACGTCCGCTACCGAATTACTAGCGAAATACAAAGCGAAGAGCCTTTCGCCAGTTGAGGCTGTACAAGCATCGATAGCTAAAATCGAACGAGATGGTGAAAAACTGAACGCCTTTACCATTGTAGATCCAGACAAAGCACTCGCGGCTGCATCAGAGTCCGAGCAGCGGTGGATGGCCGGCGAACCCAAGGGGCTCTGTGACGGAGTCCCAACGACAATAAAGGATCTGGTTATTACGGAGGGCTGGCCCAC
>CAJWOI010000133.1 GCA_913044255.1 uncultured Alphaproteobacteria bacterium | reverse complement strand
GCGGAGTTATAAAATCAAGGACTTCGGCAGCTAAAAGCCCTGCTCGGCGCATTGCCACGAAGTCTTGGCTGTCGTGAATTTTTATTTCTCGCCCGTTTGTTGAGATGGGTGACAGGTCCTCTGACATACGTGCCTCTTACCACGAAACGGTGGCGGGGTTGGGAATCAAAAACTTATCGAAAACACAGGACTTATGATTCTCTAGTCTTGTCAATTTTAGATGTCACAAAGGTCCATGCAAGATCGGAAGTGGTTGGTCAAGCACAATTTCGGAGGGGTTTAAAAGACATGAATAGCATAATGTTTCTACCCCTTTCTCCGAAGCTGCCTCAAATGCTGCGTTGTAGGTAGGATCAATATCGGCGGCGATGCGAAAATCCGTGCAGTCCTCACGTTGCACAAGGTAAAACATGGCGGAACGATATCCTTGTGCAACCATATCAACAAGTTCGTGAAGATGTTTGGTTCCGCGTGCAGTAACCGAATCCGGGAATTCGGCTCCTAGTTCACGTTTCAAATGGACATTTTTAACTTCAACGAAACATTTTCCTTGGACAGGGTCTTCAAGCAAAATATCGATCCGAGAGGATTTCCCATATTTTACTTCTCGGCGCATGTTTTTGTAACCAAGAAGGCTGGGGATGTTTCCACAGTTTATTGCTTCAGCCACAATGGTATTTGGGTGAGCCGTGTTGATCCCGACTAGGGTATTCCCAACCCGTATCAACTCCCATGACCAGCGCAATTTTCGAGCAGGATTCTGAGCTGGAGAAAGCCAGATCTCAGCTCCAACCTCAGTTAGCCCTGTCATAGCGCCTGGGTTGGCGCAATGCGCGGTAACAAGTTTTCCGTTTTCCAACTGAGCATCGGCAAGAAAGCGTTTGTAGCGACGGATAAGTTGTGCCCGTACCAGGGGATGTGAAAACTTCATGCTAGAAGCTTAGATCGTTCAAGGCTTTTGGTCCATTGGGTTTTGGAGCGGCCTTGGGCCGAGCAGTTGAGTAAGGTATAATTGGTTTTTGGTTTGGAGTATTAATGGATATGAAGGAACGACCCACCGCCTGCGTAATAATTATTGGCAATGAAATTTTGTCGGGTCGAACGCAGGATGTGAACTTGAATTTCCTCGCCAGCAACCTCGCCGGTATGGGGATCGAGCTGGTTGAAGCGCGAGTCATCGCAGACATTGAAGGCGCAATAGTATCGACAGTTAATACGTGTCGCTCGATTTACGATTATGTGTTTACTACTGGCGGCATTGGTCCAACGCATGATGATATTACGGCTGAGTGCATTGCAAAGGCATTCAATGTTGAACTAGAGCAAAACCAAAGAGCACGTGAGTTAATCGCCGATCTATGTGAGCGCAATGGTGTGGAGTTGAATGCCGCGCGATTGCGTATGGCCAATGCTCCTGTCGGCGCCAGCTTGATCCGGAATTCGGTTTCAGGTGCGCCAGGGTTTCGAATGGACAATGTATTTGTTTTGGCGGGTGTCCCTAGAATCATGAGAGATATGTTTGATGGTTGCAAGAAGGACCTAATGGGTGGGCCGCTTGTGCTGAGTCGGACCGTTGTAGCGAGCTTGCCGGAAGGGGTTATCGCGGAACCATTACGTGCGCTTCAAGACCAATTTCCGGGTGTTGAAATGGGCAGTTATCCGTTTTATCAGGATGGGCGATTTGGGACCAACCTAGTGTTACGGAGTGCCGACGAAACACTTCTTCGTAAAGTTTGCTTGGATGTCTTTAATATGGTTGAAGAACTTGGGGGTGGGCCCGAGTTGGAGTCATGATAGGAAATGGGGACGTGGTGCGTCGGGGTTGAGCACGAGGCCTGGTAAGTAGCGTTTGATAAATTCGGAATAACATCGAACTTTGATGTGTTTACACGGACGATAGGAGATGTAAACGGTAATGCTAGTTTGCCAACTTATCGTTTGGTGCATTTTGACGGCATATTCCGACGAGTGCAGGGAAATTTATGCCACCGAAATTGGCTGTAACAAACGGTTGGTCGAACTTTTCCCGAGGGCAATTTGCAGGGAAATAGACAAAAGGTACGATTTCACCCGTTCACAATGGAACGCTGATGTTTGTGGCCAAAGCGAACACGATTGGTTGGGTCCAAAATAGTTCGAAGATGGGCTTTGGAGATGGTCGGCGCGGTCGGACTCGAACCGACAACCCATAAACGGGGACAAATTTTAAGTCTGTTTCAGCGCGCCAACGCCCTTGGATACTGACTGCCACAAACGCCCCGAAGAGATCTGCCACCTCTGCCGGCAAAATTACCGTGTTTGAGGATTTTCTAATACCTTCTGCGACTTTCTCCTGTGCCTTTAATGCTTCCAGCCGACTAGGTTTTCAACTCCACATGAGCGAATTCAGTCGGCTCGACGTGCGTAAAGTTTAATGCCAGGTTTCCATGGCCAGATTCTCCGAAGAACTCTCAGTCCGTGACGGTGGAGGAGTCGGGTCATGTTTGATGGATTGAAATACAAACAATGTGCGGGCGGGCAAAAGGCATCCCATTGGTTAATGTTTTTGGGTGTTCGCCAATGGCTGATATCTGGAGTGGTCAAATAGAGTATTGCGCCTCGTTTCATTTGGCGGGTAATTGCAGAGAGAAAACCATTGACGTCGGCAACGTGTTCTATGACCTCCGAGCAATAGACGACATCGAAAAGGTTTTTAACTGGGTAATCTTCTATTCGGCCGTGGAAGTAGTTATTGGCGGGGAAATGGTCTTGGGCGTAGGCAAGTGATACTGCATCAAGCTCAATCCCAAAAGCCTCAAAACCATGCTCACGTGCGGCCTCCACAGTAAAGCCACCATTGCATCCGATGTCGAGAAATCTGCCACCTGCTACCTTGCGTCTTATGCGAGCAAGCCGACGACGGGACCGACGCAGTATTTTCTCCGATTTGGCAAAGTACCCAGCAGTTGTGTCGTCGTACGCATTGTTATACAGCGCCGCCAGTTCATCGGCACTAGGCATCGGGTCTACATATACGAGGTGACAGTCCTGACATTGGTATAATTGATATCCATTTTTGGAGGCAAAAATAGCAGGTGCGTCGTTACCGCATATTTGGCAAGCGGATGGGGATATTTGTGAGTCTTGGCCTAGCGCATCAGGAGGAGATTCGGGCATAGGTATTTGTTTTCAAGCAACCACGTTCTGTGAGCAATAATTTTGCCCCTATTTTACCACTTATTTTTCAGCCGCCTCAATATTGACGAAAACACTAGAATCGTCGGTGGCAGTGGTCGGCGCGGTCAGACTCGGTTCCTAGTGTAGGTACGTCAAGCCAAAACCTAACCAGGCAATCAATACGCTGGACACCCTTGACTAAGTTCGCCCCAAAAACGGGTCAGGGTGCGGCAGAGATGGGCCGCTTTTAACTGGTGATAGTATATTTTAGAGTTTGATAGATTCGCCCGGGTTAAATTTGCCCCACTCAGATTTGCTGAATACAAATAGACGTCACGCAAGTCTGCGTCAGTCAGGTCGGCGCCCTTCAAGTTAGTATCGTATAGGTTAGCTCCGCGAAAATTAATCCCACTTAAATTTAGTCTTGTGAAATCTGCGACCCTTAAATTTGATTTGGCAAAATTTGCAGCGCTCAAGGTTGCTCCTGCCAAGCTAGCTCCCAACAAATTAGCGTTCTTGAAATTAGCGCCAGTCAAATTTGCACCACGGAAATTAGTTGCAACACATTGAGCTCCTCTTAGGTCAGCTTGAACCAAATCGGCTCCACTCAAATCCATTTGATACAAATTAGCGCCGCGCAAATCACACGCCGGACATTGGTTGGTTGATTCGAGGCGAGCGAGATCTTCTTTGTCAAATGCAGTGGCTTTCGCACTCGCAATCACTAACAATAGAAGTATCACAAGGCATTGGACCCTCATAAGATTCTCCATTCGTCTTATTCCTCTTCCCTGATCCCTTCTGCAACCAATGATATAGAATATAGAAAACAATTTTGAAATGTCACTCCTGTTTAATAGTTTTTGTTCCGTAATTTCTGAGCTTGAGGAAAATGCGGAGACTATTAGTAAGTTATGGTCGGCGCGGTCGGACTCGAACCGACAACCCTTAAAAGGGGACAGATTTTAAGTCTGTTGTGTATACCAATTCCACCACGCGCCGATAAAGTTTTCGCCCACAACTACTGTCCTTTTAGCACTTTGGCCAAGTTAAATTTCTAACGATGATGGTTTTGCACCTCTAGGCTAAAGGTGAGTAACAACTTAGGGAGAGAATTCAATCTCATGTTACTACGTAGAGCTGTTCAACCCCTACCCAAGTAGGGCATTTTCGTGGCCATAATCGTTATGAATTGTGCGTTGGCATCCGGCGGTAAGTTGGCCATGTATAATACCGCCCGGGATACGTTGTCCACATCCATGGTGGGCTCAGCCATTAATTTGCCATCCGGTTGCGGGACACCGTCCTTCATTCTTGCGGTCATGTCCGTAGCTGCATTGCCAATATCAATTTGGCCGCAGGCGATGTCATATTTACGTCCGTCCAAAGACGTTGATTTGGTGAGCCCCGTTATCGCGTGTTTCGTCGCTGTGTAGGGTGCAGAGTTTGGGCGGGGTGCATGGGCAGATACCGAGCCGTTGTTGATAATGCGCCCGCCCATGGGGTTCTGATCTTTCATCAGCCTAAAGGCTTCTTGTGTACAAAGGAAAGATCCGGTGAGATTTACGTCAACGACATCGGTCCACTGTTTTACCGATAATTCTTCGAGTGGTTTAGTTGGTGCTCCCCTCCCGGCGTTGTTAAACAAAAGGTCCAGTCTCCCAAACCGGTTCTTTGTGCTCTCAAACAATTTGCTTACGGCGGCGGGATCCGTAACATCTGTTGGCACTGCCAATGTGTTCGAGTTATTCTCACCGGCCAGATTAATTGTTTCTTCCAGAGCCTCTGCCCTCCGTCCCGCTATTGTCACTGAGAAACCATCTTTTAACAAAGCGAGTGCAGCATAACGGCCAACGCCAGAGCCTGCCCCGGTGACAAGTGCCACCCTTTTCGATTCGGTCATTGTTTTCTCCCCTTGTTCGCCTTCATGATGCGTGGTGATACCAGCCTAGAATCTGACGCAATACTTTTCTATGCTAACGTACAAGCTAATTTAGTGGCTTCGGTTGGTTTAGACGAGGGATTCATGCGGTGATGACGGGTGAATTGATAAAATTACGTCGAATTTCGCGTCGAGCGCTCGTGAGGGGCGCCCTTGCTGGTACCGCAACGTTAGCCCTAGGGAACTCGAGTCATGCGGCTTGTATGGTCACACCGAGGCAAGCAGAGGGACCGTTCTATCCGGAGCACGTGCTTGAATCAGACTGGGATATGACAAAGGTCCTTGGTGGAACTGGGCGTGCATCCGGTGAGGTAATCGAGGTTATTGGTCAGGTTCGTGACGACAGGTGTCGTGCAGTTGGCGATTGCATTCTAGAAATTTGGCAGGCCAATGCAGAAGGCCGATATGCGCATCCCCAGGATTTGTCTAATAAGTACCCAATCGACAAAAATTTTCAGGGTTACGCGCGTATTGCTACCGATAAGGACGGACATTATCGGTTTATGAGTATCATGCCCGGCTCTTACCCCGCTGGGGGTGATTGGATTCGGCCACCGCATATCCACTTCAAGGTTAGATCAGCATTCTCGTCTTTAACTACTCAGATGTATTTCGCTGGCCACGAGCAGAACGATCATGACTATCTGTTAAACAACTTGGAGTCGATGGAGGAGAAACATGCGCTATTGGTTGATTTCCAACAGATACGTGCCGATGGTGTGAGGGTCGGAAAATTTGACCTCGTACTCACTCGCGATTAAGAATTTTGTTTACCTTAGTTGTAAAAAATACGGCGGCCAAAATGCGAAACCATAGTGGCGAATTCCGTAGGGGGGATTTATGAAAAGACGTACATTTATCCGAAGTGCGGCCCGTGCTAGTGCTGGGCTCGCTGCGGCGAGTTTTGCGGCTCCTGCCATTGCGCAGGGACGGTTTAAATGGAAGTTAATTACCGCTTGGCCCAAAAATTTCCCGGCAATTGGCACTGGCACCCAAAGGATTGCGGACTCGATCCATGAAATGTCTGACGGGCGCCTCGAGGTCAAAGTTTACGGGGGCGGTGAACTCGTTCCACCATTCGAGGTCTTCGATGCGGTTCGTGAGGGTATATCAGAAATGGGTCACGACGCCCCGTATTACTGGATTGCCAAGCATTCCGCGATGCCATTTTTTTGCTCTGTTCCTGGCGGTCTCACGGCACCAGAACATGCGGCCTGGGTGTATTTTGGCGGTGGACAGGCTCTGTGGGATGAGCTCTATGCGGGTTTCGGCCTGAAGGTATTTTTGGCTGGGTCTGGGGGTTCCAACGTTGGGGGTTGGTTCCGTAAAGAGATGAATGGCTTGGCGGATTTTAAGGGTTTACGAATGCGGATACCGGGTTTAGGCGGAGAAGTGATGACGCGACTTGGTGCTGTCCCAATAAATCTGCCGGGTGCTGAGATCTTGCCGGCTCTACAGACTGGAGCGATCGATGCAGCTGAGTGGGTTGCACCTTATAATGATTTAGCCTTTGGATTTCACAAGGTAGCCAAATTTTATTATGCGCCAGGGGTCCATGAGCCGGGTCCCGCGCTGGGTTTGACCATTAATGCTGAGGCCTTTCGGGAGTTGCCTTCCGACCTAAAGGCTATTGTAAAGCGGGCTGCAGGCGATGAGGCGTTTCGGATGTTGTGCGAGATGACCGTAGGGAATGCCGAGGCCTTGGGTGTGTTGCTTGAAAAATACAATGTGCAATTAAGACGGTTTCCTTCCGAGGTGTATGAGGCCATGTTGGCTGCCGGTGCAGACGTGGCCCGTGAAGCAGCCGAGAAAGACCCGTTTACCCAAAAAGTATATGAGAGTTGGTCAGATTTCCGAAGGAAAATCATTTCGCTATCTCCTCTTACGGAACTTGGATACATGCAACTTCGTGATGCCTAGAATTACGTTGTAAATGGCATCGTGGTTTTACGGCATGTGGGTTTGAGAATTGGAACTCAAAAATGGCACGAAATTTTAGCTACGAAGGATTGAGTGAGACCATTCCGGTTCGTGAAGCGCACAAATTCGATGTTGGCCAGTTTTCCGATTATATATGTGCCAAGATTGACGGACTTGATGGCCCGGTCAACGTCGTGCAGATGCGTGCTGGTCAATCCAATCCCACGTATTTAATCAAATATCGGGAACGAGAGTGGGTGCTTCGGAAGAAACCACCCGGTGATTTGCTGCCCTCCGCACATGCCGTGGAACGAGAATACCGAGTTCAAGCCGCAC
>CAJWOI010000132.1 GCA_913044255.1 uncultured Alphaproteobacteria bacterium | reverse complement strand
AGCGGCCGCATCTTTCACCGCCCACTGGACGACGAAATTGACATCGATGATATTCTCGTCACCGGTCAGCATTAAACTTTCATCATCAACGTTGCGGTCGCCGGTTCTAGCAACGTCGGCCGCGCTGCGGTAACCAATCTCCACTCGACGCACGGTCAACACCGCCACCTTGAGCAAAGTTTCGATGGGATAGGGAAAATGATAGTTAAGACCCGGCTGGGTTGTCGTAGCATATTCTCCAAAGCGCAGCACCACGCCCTGTTCTTCTGGCGCAATGGTGTAAAAGCCGGAACCCAGCCACAGCGCTGCCAATATTAGCAATACAAGCCCGAAACCCCTGCCGCCCAGTTTTCCCGGCAACAAACCACGAATCCGGTCCTGTCCACGACGCAAAAGGTCCTCGATATCTGGCCCCTGAGGGCCGCCTCCGGGCGGCCGACGCCCCCACGAACCAGATCCATCATCGCCACCACCGGCACCGGCACCGCCGTTGCCGCCACTTGGACCCCATGGTCCCCCGCTGCCTTGATTGGTCCATGGCATTTGTTATGTTCCTTTGATCAATCGCCTCATGCGGCCATGGTAGCCTGCCGCAGCCAAGTGGCGAACAAAAAAATGGCCTCACGCCAACAGGTTTAGTAAACCAAAACGCGAGCCTAGGCAGCATATTGGCCCAAACAGGTAGATTTCAAGAATGCCACCCATTAGCGAAGAACAAATTACTGAGGCCCTGGCGGGAATAAAGCTACCCGACAGCAAGGGGAATTTGGTCGATTTAAAGATGATTTCCGGCATTGTCATAAGAAATGGCAATGTTGGTTTTAGTATCGAGATCATACCTTCTAGGGTTGAAGAAATGGAGCCCGTGCGGAAAACATGCGAGGAAGTGGTGCGCGCCTTGCCCGGCGTGCTGTCCGCAACGGCAGTCTTGACCGCTGAGCACCAGGCTCCCAAAGATTCCAAAACACGTCATGCTGCTGCGCCACAAAACACCAATACACAACCGGCACCTGACCTTCCCGATGTGGGTGCTATAGTGGCAGTAGCAAGCGGGAAAGGAGGTGTTGGAAAATCAACGATCGCCGTTAATCTCGCACTTGCATTTGCTGCCAAAGGCCAGCGTGTCGGCATAATGGACGCCGACGTTTACGGGCCATCGATGCCCCGAATGCTCGGCATAACTGGCCAACCACAAACTGCTGAAGGCAAAAAATTGCGGCCCATGGAGAATTACGGCGTCAAATGCATGTCTATGGGGTTTTTGGTGGACGAAGATACCCCAATGATTTGGCGTGGCCCCATGGTCCAGGGAGCGCTCGAACAGATGCTACGTGACGTGCTATGGGGCAAACTGGACTTTTTGATAGTCGACATGCCTCCTGGCACTGGTGATGCACAATTGACGATGGCCCAAAAAGTGCCGCTGGCCGGCGCGGTTATCGTGTCGACGCCTCAAGATATCGCCCTGCTGGACGCGCGAAAGGGAGTAGCAATGTTCCAGCGTGTAGATGTTCCGGTGTTAGGTTTCATCGAGAACATGAGCTATTTTCTATGCCCGAAATGCGGAGACCGCAGTGAGATTTTTAGCCATGGTGGCGCGAGAGACTGGGCTACAAAGTTGAATGTGGAATTTCTTGGAGAACTACCGTTGGACATAGAAATCCGAGAAACCTCGGACCAAGGAAAACCAATAGTTATGTCCAATCCAGATAGCGCACATTCTCAAGCATTTGGAGCTATAGCCGAGCGTATTTCCGATCAAATCTCAAAGGCGACTGGCGATCTGCTCCCCCCGAAGATCGTGACGCTGTGACCTTTATATTGGGAATTGCCTCTGTCGAAAATCGTACCCTGTCAAAAGCAAAAACAATGAAAGAACACGATTTTTACTAAATATCGCGATCTATTATCGCCATTAATTCCCGCCATTCACGTTTCGATAGGCCACTCTCGGACTGCTCTACCGCCTTACCTGCAATCAAACCCTGTACCACTTTAAAAGCCTGGGCAGACATCTCCACCGCTCCCAGTCTATAGTCACAAAATGCTTCGTATGTAAGCGGGACCCATTGCTTGAAAATATCCAGCATTACATTAGCGTAGGCGCGAATCTCAAATTGCGCGTGCTTGTCGGCACGCAATGAAAGAAAATGCATCAGATTGTGGAGATTTACTTTCCAGTACCACTGAGTATAAAAATTTAGGGTAAGGTTCATACGAGCCAGTTCTCGAGCCAAACCCTTACGATCCTCATGGACCATCCCGTCATTGTCGTCGTTCATCATTTCAACATAATGTGCGTGTGCTTGAATGGCATCTTCACGCAACATATTGATTACCCTTGCAGCCTCTTCCCCCTCCAGAACTGCACCGCGTCCTTGGCGGTTTACGCTGGATTGTGTCGCTAAGTTTTCTGGCGCTGGTACGTAAAACTCATTGTCCAAAAGTGAGTATCTTGCCGAATATTCATTAATGTTTGCGGTTCGATGCCGAACCCATTGGCGGGCCACAAAAATCGGCAATTTCACGTGGAATTTTATTTCACACATCTCGAAAGGCGTCGTGTGGCGATGCCGAATGAGGTAGCGAATCAAGCCTCGATCTTCTCTGAGTTTTTTTGTCCCGGCGCCGTACGAAACCCTAGCCGCTTGAACTACCGCATTATCGTCGCCCATGTAATCCACCACCCGGATGAAACCGCGGTCGAGTACGGGGAATGCCTTGTAGAGTAACTTCTCCAGCTCTGGCACAGTAGCCCGATGGGTTTCGAAACTAAGTGAGCGCAGCGCCAAGAGCTCGCTCTCTTGTTCAGACGCTACGACGGATTTAGGCAACTGCGATTTGTTCGTGGTCACAAGATTAGTCTGCCCGCCTTGTTCGCTCCAAGCAACAAACATATCCTCAATTTGTATCACCAGTCTTCCAATATTAATCCGCCGAGCGTATATTGAAAGTGTCGGTTATCCGACTATGGCGATAAACGTCGTATGGAATAAGCGTCATGGACCCGGGGGCAGTACCCGGCGCCTCCACCACTTAGCAGTTTCGCGCTGCGCGCGGTACCTTATGGGGGCGAACTAGGTTCGACATGCGTGGTAAAGGTGCGATTTTTGCCCGGTATGATACCACCGTTATCGGGTCAAAACATAATTGCCAACGATAATGAATTGGCACTTGCTGCTTAGAACTTCTAGGTAAGCGCGGTCCGGGGGGCGCCGGGCAACAGAAGCCCCCCACTAATTGCCCTTTGGCCGGCGGTAACATGAGCGATGACTATCTAAATTACGAGAAATTGGTAGAGGATGCTTTGCGCACGGTTGTGCGTGAAGCGCTCAAAGGCGTTTCATCGCAAGGGGTCCCCGCCGGTCATCACTTGTACATTTCTTTCAGAACCCAAGCTGACGGCGTGCAAATTTCTGAGAATCTTCGCACGCAATTTCCAGATGAAATGACTATCGTTCTGGAAAATCAATTTTGGGACCTCAAAGTCGATGATGACCAGTTCCGTGTCACGCTGAATTTTAATAAGGTGCCACAAGAATTGGTGGTGCCACTATCGGCAATTTCAAGATTCGCTGATCAGCGCGCAAATTTTGGACTTCAGTTCGGGAGAGACGCATCCATCGACAGGTCCCAGGAAATGGTGGGTAGTGCAACTTCCGATCGAATTGACTTGGACCCCCAAGTGACTGAGCAAGACGGAAACAACTCCGGACGTAAGGTTATAGCCCTTGACGCCTTCCGCAAGAACTGAACTGGATCGATTTTACACAATCCTAGTTAAGGTTTCCTGTACAGGAATGCCACTCGGGACCGGTTGTAGCTCGAAGGAGCTACAACCCAATTCAGAGGAACTCAACGGCTCGAAAATACCAAATCACAAGTGAAGGGTCATGGACGATGAGCAAGTTCGTTTTTCAAGAAATGTTCCCGTTAGGGCCGGACGAATTACCCTATCGTAAATTAACCAATGAATTCATTAAGACGTCCACGTTCGAGGAAAAAACAATATTAAAAGTAGAGTCCCAAGCACTGACTCAGCTCACCTACGAAGCATTTAAGGATATCTCACACCTATTACGACCGGACCACCTCGCACAACTTTCCAAAATTCTCACCGACCCCGAAGCTTCAAACAACGACCGTTTTGTTGCTCTTGAATTGATTAAAAACGCAAACGTTGCCGCAGCTGGCGTTTTACCGATGTGCCAAGATACTGGTACTGCCATCATTGTGGCCAAGAAAGGTCAGCAAATTTGGACCGGCTATAACGACGAGGAAGCGATCTCTCGCGGCATTCATCAAGTTTTTACGAAACTTAACCTTCGCTACAGTCAATCCTCGCCAATAGAGATGTACAAAGAGTTGAACACCCAGACTAACTTGCCAGCACAAATTCAAATTCAAGAAACTCCCGGGAGCGAATACAAATTCTTATTTATTGCTAAAGGCGGCGGCTCCGCCAATAAAACCTTTCTATTTCAAGAAAACCCAGCACGTTTACATCCAAAACGTTTGTTAGATTTTTTAGAGGAAAAATTGCGCGCCCTTGGCACCGCCGCCTGCCCACCGTACCATCTAGCAATTGCAATCGGCGGTACATCGGCAGAGCTAAATCTCGAAACAGTTAAGTTGGCAAGCTGCAAATATCTGGATACCTTGCCAACGACTGGTAGTAGCCTCGGCAATGCGTACCGAGATATTTCTTTTGAACAGGAGGTACACCTACTCACACAACAATTCGGCATCGGCGCTCAATTTGGCGGAAAATATTTTTGCCATGACGTACGAGTGATCCGGCTGCCCCGCCACGGGGCCAGCTTGCCTATAGGTATCGGTGTATCATGTTCAGCGGACCGGCAAGCTGTCGGAAAGATTACATCCGATGGCGTCTTCCTTGAACAGCTTGAAACCAATCCCGCCAAATATTTGCCCGACGTCACGACCGAAGAACTTAGCGGAGAGGTAGTTAAAATTAATCTTGCCGACCCAATGGATAAGCTTCGGCAGGTCCTGACCCAATATCCGATCAAGACCAGAGTATCAGTTTCTGGGCCCATGATAGTGGCTCGAGATGCCGCTCACGCGCGACTGAGAGATCGGCTTGAAGCAGGGGAAGGCCTCCCAGAATACTTTAAACAATATTGTATCTACTACGCTGGTCCCGCCAAAACCCCAAAGGGCTACGTAACCGGATCCTTTGGCCCTACTACGGCAGCGAGAATGGATCCGTTCGTCAACCAGTTCCAAGAGGTAGGGGGATCGATGGTAATGCTGGCAAAAGGAAACCGCTCAAAGGTGGTAACTGACTCCTGCAGAAAACACGGAGGATTTTACTTAGGTTCAATCGGCGGCCCGGGAGCTCGGCTTGCACAGGACTGCATTAAGAAGGTCGAGTGTATTGCGTTTGAGGATTTGGGGATGGAAGCAGTATGGAAAATAGATGTCGAAAATTTTCCTGCTTTTATTGTGGTAGATGATAAAGGAAATGATTTCTTCAGCGCACCTTAATGCGTTTCCCGATTTTTGGAACCAACCCAATTTTTGATTGTCATTTTAAGATCTTACGGATAACGGACTCATGCTCCACTTAGTCAGCCAGACGAGCCGTGAAAGATTCAGCCTCGGTATTCCAGCGCTCCACCAACGCGTTTCGCTCGTCCATTGCGGCTTGAGCCGCCTCTATTAAGCTGTTGCGCTCATCTTCAGCTGCTTGAGCAGCACCAATAAGACAGTCGGCATAATTTTTGACCGCGATAGAGAAAGTTCCGGCAGCATCTAAAGCCTTTCTCATTTCTTCGGGTTGCGCACTTGCTCCATTCGGAAGCTCAGGCGGTTCTGGCGCCGGACCGCAATTTGCCAGGACCGCGCTGGTCCCACTCACCGAAACGGCACATGCTATAGCTAGGTATCGTAGATATTTCATGGCATCTCCTAAATCCCGCGGCCAGATTAACATAGCTTCCTCTGCAGCACGCAAGCGCAAAACACAAATAATTGATGGCTGGTCCAATAAAAAAGAATTCTATCACCTAGTGTGCCATGGCGATAAGAGAATTAAACGAGCAAATCCATAATCCCACACGCAAGCGCTGACTAAATTATAGCACTTTAGGCGGAATGGATGATCACTGAAAAACAAAGCAAATCACTCACGCAATAATCTTTGCATAAGGTCTATAAACGCATCTTCCGGCTCTTTGCCGGCGGGAGGCGGCACCGGAACAGGCCCGCCCTCAGCTGTAGGACCGGTCTCATCAGCTTCTGCGTCGTTGGTCCCGATCAGTTGGTCAATCAAGGCGTCGGCTACACCACGAATCTCGTCCGAGGACGTTGGCGAATCTCCTTCGCGAATAAAATCCTCGATGACCTCGGCCGCAGCGCCCAAATCCCCCAATTCTCCCGTCACAGCTTCCTGAATTACGGTGCCGAGACCCCGCGCCAGCAGAAACTCCTCAATTTCGCTCGTTTGCACACTCTGACTTGGTTCATCCAGTGGGCCGCTCAATTTAAGCGCAATTGGCGGAAGATCAGGGTGATCTGTCAAACGAAATGTAAAAGCCAGGTCTTGCGTCCAGTCCACCAAATCGACCATGCCTGAGACGTCACCAACACCACCGTCTGCTACTAACTGTATATTATCTGTCTGCCACTCCCCGTTCGCTACCACAAAATTACCACCTAATTCTGTGTACGGAGAAGATCCACCCTCAAAGCTAACCCTTGCTAAATCCAGGAAATCACCGACACTGTCCAAGTTATCAATCTGATCAGACAACGCTCGCAAATTAATCCCTTCAATCGTTCCATCCCCCACATTTTCAACGCTGCCCACTCCGTTCAGCGAGGCCACCAACTCTTGTTGACTGCGGCCGCGAGCACTAACTTCGAAACTAATATCTGTCTTTCCGGTAAGTCCATCAACTTCAGCAAATTTTGAAAGAACTTGCCTTATATCACCGCTTGAAACTTTGACGTTCAGCTCGACTATTGGGGTTTCACGGCCATTAATCGTCCCGAAAAGTTCCAGATCGCCGTCAAAGACACGACCCACCAATTGCTCAATAGTTAAATGACCATCGTCTAGGCTTAACACGAGTCGCACATCACCAAATTCAATGCTCGAGACGGCTATGGACTCAGAGCGCAGTTGTATATCTGCATCTAGCACGCCCAAATTCGCAAAATCAATTGCATCAGGTGACCAGCGCGCAGTCCCATCATCAGACTGCATAGCCGGCGCAATCGGGCTGGACAAATCACCTGAGGATTTCTTTTCAGAAGCGTAGACAGCTGCCGGTGTCAGGAAGTGCTCCAAGGTGACCTGGTCCGCGATCAAAACCGCCGTAAGTTTTGGTCTTACGCCATTTTGGTCGATCTCT
>CAJWOI010000131.1 GCA_913044255.1 uncultured Alphaproteobacteria bacterium | reverse complement strand
CTCGGATCCAGATATTAGTGGCCTAAGCTGCGACAGCCGGGCGGTTAAACCCGGCTTCCTATTTGCTGCCCTTAAGGGAAACCAGGTTGATGGCGCCAACTTTATCGACGATGCTGTGTCGCGGGGCGCGGCGGCACTTCTGATGGGGACGGCTGGGATAGATGGGCCGGATACACGAAATGTTACTGTTCCTATCTTAGTCGCGCCAAATCCGCGATGCTCCTACGCACATCTCGCGGCACAATTTTACCGGGGACAACCTCCGTCAATTGCAGCTGTTACTGGCACGAATGGTAAAAGTTCCGTGGTTTCGTTCTTACGTCAGATATGGAATTTAAACGGACGATCGGCAGCGAGTCTGGGTACGCTTGGCATTGAGTCAGCATCGGAGTCGGTTCCCCTATCCCTTACAACGCCGGATCCAGCTGTTATCCATGGTGAACTTGCGCGTTTATCTGCGGCTGGAATTGATAGCCTGGCTATCGAAGCATCAAGCCATGGTCTGGACCAATGTCGGATAGACGGTGTGAATGTAACTGTCGCCGGATTTACAAACATAAGCCGCGACCACCTGGATTATCACGGCACTTTGAAGAAATATTTGTCGGCAAAAGTTCGGTTGTTTGATGAAGTCATGGATACTCCAGGTATTGCGGTTTTGAACCGGGATAGTTCTTGTTACTCGAAACTATTAGCAGTTTGTCGTGAACGTAACCACCGCGTAATCGGATACGGATCAGCTGTTAAAGATGACACAAAGAATTTTGAGAGCATAGAATTGATCGATGTGACGCCAACGTCGTTCGGACTCCATTTGACGATTGGATGTGGAGGGCAGTCTGAAAGTGTTGATGTATCACTAATAG
The DNA here is from genome assembly GCA_913044255.1 of uncultured Alphaproteobacteria bacterium. Lineage (GTDB taxonomy): Bacteria > Pseudomonadota > Alphaproteobacteria > UBA7887 > UBA7887. The sequence continues at coordinate 6,535 of CAJWOI010000131.1, read as the reverse complement.
GCGAATTTCAGGCAGAAAATCTCCTTTGCGCCATTGGTTTGGCTGTGGCCGACGGTATCCCATTTCACGCCGCCGTTGAAAGTGTCTCCCGTATAGTGGGGGTGCGCGGCAGAATGGAATTAGTAGGGAGGTCCCAGTCTGGTGCAAGTGTCTACGTCGATTACGCTCATACGCCGGAAGCATTGGAAAAGGCCCTTCGCGCACTACGTTTCCATTTTAGCGAAAGGTTGCATTTGGTTTTTGGCTGTGGCGGCGAGCGTGACGACGGGAAACGACTAATAATGGGCCGCACCGCAGCCCAATTTGCAGACCACGTCATTGTGACTGATGACAATCCACGCGGTGAAGATGCGGGGAAAATTCGCGCTGACATTTTAGGAGGTTGCACGGATGCTATCGAAATTGCGGACCGAGCCGCGGCCATCGCAGCGAGTGTAGCCCAGCTTGATTCTGGTGATGTGTTGTTGATAGCTGGCAAAGGTCATGAATCCAGGCAAATATTAAGTAATCGATCGATTGAGTTCGATGATGCCGTAGTGGCCCGAGCCACCCTTGGTTCATAGGAGCTCTAGCTATGGCGTCTGCGGGAACAGAATTGTGGACGGCGGATGCTGCTGCTAGGGCAACAGGTGGTCGGATAAACTTGCCTTGGACCGCTAGTGGTGTTTCTATCGATAGTCGCACGTTGGTGCCGGGTGAACTATTCATTGCGCTTATTGGCACCCACTTCGACGGCCATGATTATATCAACGCCGCTCTTCGGGCAGGGGCTGTCGCTGCAATGGTGTCGCGTGTGCCGGATACCGTAGGGCCACAAACTCCGTTGCTCCGTGTGACGGACACTCTGTTGGGCTTGTCTGCGCTTGGTGCTGCCGGTCGCGATCGGAGTCGTGCCCGGGTGATTGGTGTAACTGGAAGTGTTGGGAAAACCGGTTCCAAAGAAATGCTGCGGCTGGCACTCTCAGTTTTTGGTTCAGTGCATGCCAGCATACGGAGCTATAATAACGCCATTGGGGTACCGCTGACGCTCGCGAATCTGCCCGAAGATATGGATTACGCGGTAATAGAAATTGGTATGAATCATGCCGGTGAGATTGCCGCACTTAGCAAACTTTCTCGTCCACATATTGGCGTTATAACCAATGTTGCTGCGGTGCATCTAGGTAACTTTAACAATATCGACGAGATAGCTGCGGCTAAGTCTGAGATTTTTGATGGTATCGAGTCTGATGGCATCGCGGTACTTAACCGAGATAGTCCGTTCTTCGAACAGTTACGCTCCGCAGCAGAAGGTACCGTCGAACAAGTAATTGGTTTTGGACGCGCCGAGGGCGCAACTATTCAGTTGATGGAATATGATTCGGAGCTTGGCTCGAATTCTCTCATGGTTAACGTTGCTGGGCAGACTCTTGCGTACCAGTTGGGTGCGGACGGTTTGCACTGGGCTTGCAATAGTCTAGCCGTACTCGGAGTTTTACATGGCCTCGGCGAAAGCGCTCAGGACGCTATCGGGTCTTTAAAAGAGTTTCAGGCCATGCAAGGGCGTGGCGCTCGATATTTAATAAACCTGGGTGATGGTGAAATCGAATTAATTGACGATAGCTATAATGCAAATCCGGTTTCGATGTGTGCAGCGCTCGACTTGCTGGGCTCTGCTCGCCCGAAGCATGCTGGTCGCAAGATTGCGATCTTAGGGGACATGTTGGAGCTTGGGTCGGATGAGAGCATCCTGCATGCGAGGCTAGCCGAGAATATCACAGCTGCCGATGTTGATTTAGTCTTCACTGTTGGGAGCCGCATGCTGCATTTGCGCGAAGCATTGTCTCCTAACCGGCTTGGCGCACATGCGGGATATGCATCTCAGATAGTGGCGCCCGTGGTATTTGCGTTGGGCCGCGGGGACGTAGTGTTGGTCAAGGGTTCGCAGGGCAGTAACATGGCTGGAGTAGTAAAGGCATTGCGGCAGGCGTCCAACAATCTAGACACGGTTGTGGCTACCAGTAGCCACTGACGGGATATTCCATGCTTTACAACCTGTTCGCTCCACTCGCCGACGGCCACGCAATATTTAATTTATTTAGATATCTAACTTTCAGAACAGGCGGCGCAATAATCACGGCCCTAATAGTTAGTTTCCTTTTCGGTCCTATGATTATTAACCTATTAAGGTTGCGACAAGGGAATGGGCAGCCCATTCGCAAGGATGGACCCAAAAGCCATCTATTAGCCAAGGCGGGAACCCCGACCATGGGAGGGGTTCTGATACTTCTCGCATTCTCAATGGCTACTCTATTGTGGGCAGATTTAGGAAATCAATTTGTGTGGGTAGTGTTGTTGGTTACTCTTGGGTTTGGCCTAGTTGGATTCGTCGACGATTACCTGAAAGTTACTCGTCAACACCACGCCGGTTTGCCTGGGAAAATGAAGTTGATCATCGAAGTGGTAATTGCAGGTGCGGCGATTGTGTGGATCGGACACTTACTTCCTGGTGAGCTAAAAGGTAATTTGGCTATTCCGTTCTTTAAGGACGCATTAATTGACCTTGGTTGGTTTTTTCTGCCGTTCTCGGTACTGGTGATTGTAGGTGCATCTAATGCAGTCAATCTGACCGATGGTCTCGATGGTCTTGCTATTGTTCCGATAATGATAGCCGCAGCGTGCTTTGGGTTTGTTTGTTACCTGGTCGGGAATGCCGTATTTGCAAATTACCTGCAACTGCATTCAGTCCCGGGCTCCGGTGAGCTCGCTGTCGTTTGCGGCGCCTTGGTCGGTGCTAGCCTCGGTTTTCTTTGGTTTAATGCCCCTCCAGCAATGGTTTTTATGGGAGACACGGGCAGCTTATCAGCTGGAGGTTCTTTGGGTGCTATTAGCGTCATCACCAAGCACGAGCTCGTTTTGGCAATTGTCGGAGGACTTTTTGTTTTGGAGGCGGTGTCAGTAATAGTCCAAGTAATTTCTTTCAAAGTAACTGGGCAGCGGGTTTTTCGTATGGCGCCCCTGCACCACCACTACGAACAGAAAGGTTGGCAAGAATCCACCATTGTAATCCGTTTCTGGATCATCGCTTTGATCCTTGCGCTCGCCGGTTTAGCGACCCTGAAGCTGCGTTAAATTCATGATACCTGTTACGAGCTTTGCAAGCGAAAAAATTGCGGTGTTCGGTCTTGGTCGTTCCGGTCTGTCCACTGCGTTGGCACTTGCAGCAGGTGGGGCAAATGTTGTCGCCTGGGACGATGTCGTAACACAGCGTGAAGCGGCGGCGGCCCAGGGTATTTGCCTAGCCAATTTTACTTCTGCTGGATTTTCCGGCGTTCGTCATCTCGTATTAAGCCCTGGCATTCCTTTGACACATCCAGTCCCGCATCCCGTGGTAACTATGGCGCGCTCGTCTGGAGTGAAAATATTGGGAGATGTGGAACTTTTGGCACGATCTGTGGCTGCAGCCCGACTTGTGGGAATCACTGGGACTAACGGAAAATCAACAGCCACTTCGTTGTTGGGTTGTTTGATGCGCACCGCAGGAGAGCAAATCCAAATAGGTGCCAATTTAGGTCAACCTGCGTTGAGTTTGGAGCCATTGGGTGGCTCCGGAACATATGTGCTCGAACTTTCCTCTTACCAGCTCGACTTAATGGAAACGACTGTTTTTAACGTGGCGGTCTGGCTAAATTTAAGCGCGGATCATCTTGATCGCCATGGTGGACTAAAAGGGTATATTGATGCAAAGAAAAATATCTTCAAACGTCAGAACGAAACTTGCGTGGCGGTTGTTGGTATCGATGATCCGGTGTCACTGGATCTCGCAAATCAGCTGACTGCGCTCGGCGTCCAAAGGGTTGTGCCCATATCAGGCAGGAGATCAGTGGCAGGTGGCGTTTATGTCATAGAAGGGCAGCTTTTTGACAATATCGAAGGCAAATGTGTTGCTGCTGCAGATCTTCGAACTGTTCAAGCGCTTCCCGGACAGCACAACTGGCAAAACGCTGCTGCCGCTTTTGCGGCGGCACGGGTGTGCGGCCTTTCCAGAATATCTGCTGTATCCGGTCTGGAGAAGTATTCTGGCTTACCGCACCGACAAGAAGAAGTGGCGGTTATTGATGGCATTCGTTACATCAATGACAGTAAGGCAACGAATATTTCGGCTGCGACGCATGCACTGGCTTGTCATTCATCGATCTATTGGATTGCTGGCGGCCGCGCAAAAGATTTGTCTCTAGATTCCCTCGGAGACGTCCTCCCTCGCGTTGCCCATGTCTTTTTGATTGGCGAAGCAGCCACATATTTTGCGGAAAAATTGCAGGGCCTCGTCGCTCTGACCGTCAGCGGCACCCTGGACATTGCTGTCGCGCAAGCTCGTGATGCGGCATTGGATTGTGGCGATGAAGCGGGCGTGGTGTTGTTTTCGCCGGCCTGTGCGTCGTTTGATCAGTTCAAAGATTTTGAGGAGCGAGGAGATACATTTCGTTCTCTGGTGCAGGGTTTCGAAACAATGAAGACAGGGTCCTCTGTTACGAAGAACACAACACAGCACAAGGGGACTTCCGAATGATTTCGGTGTTGCGCACAGACAATAGTGTGCTTGGTCGATGGTGGTGGACTGTGGACCGCTGGTCGATGGCTGCATTAATGTTGTTGAGTGCGTTCGGAGCAATTTTAGTAATGGCGGCGAGTCCCTCGGTTGCAGAGCGGATGCAATTTGATAGTTTTCATTTTGTCCATAGACATCTAGCCACTTTGGGGCCTGCCTTGATGTTGATGCTTGGGGTCTCCCTGCTGTCCCCGGTTGGAGTTCGGCGTCTCGCACTTTTGTTGTTTGTTTTTGGATTATTGCTCATGGTTTTGGTTTTGGTGTTTGGCACCGATATAAATGGTGCACGACGCTGGATATCACTGGCAGGGCTATCGATGCAGCCGTCTGAGTTGGTAAAACCGAGTTTTGCAGTTGTTACCGCTTGGCTTTTGACGCGCCCAAAGAAACAGGGGTGTCTCCATGGCCGCGTTTTTTCGATCGCCCTTTTAATATTTGTTTTGGCATTGCTGGTGAGTCAGCCTGATTTCGGAATGGCGCTGGTGGTGGGTGCAGTCTGGCTTAGTCAACATTTTATTGCTGGTATGCCGCCATATGCTTTAGTCATTGCCGCGGTCGTTGGCGTGGTTGGTTTAGTGACAGGGTATTTTTCTTTATCACACGTACAAAGCCGAATTGATCGATTTTTATATCCCGATACAGGGGATCGTTATCAGGTTGATACCGCGCTGAATGCGTTTGCCAATGGAGGGTTGTTGGGACGTGGCCCGGGTGAGGGGGTGGTGAAAGATACTCTCCCTGATGCTCACGCCGATTTTATTTTTGCTGTAGCTGGTGAGGAGTTCGGTCTGCTTTGTTGTTTGGCAATTGTTGGTTTGTTTGGCTTCGTCGTGCTGAGGGGAATAATTCGTTTGTTGGAAAATGAAGACTTTTTTGTGCTCGTATCGGGCGCTGGTCTGGTCATTTTGTTTGGTGTCCAAGCATTTGTTAACTTGGCTGTAGCATTAGATCTGCTCCCAACGAAGGGAATGACGTTACCCTTTGTGTCTTACGGTGGCTCATCCATGGTCGCACTGTCACTCGGCATGGGGATGTTACTGGCATTAACCCGTCGGCACCGCCAAAAATGGCAGGAGCCCTGAACGTGTGCCGTATCGAAGCACATAGTGCAGGCAGTGTTTTGATTGCTGCAGGTGGCACTGGTGGACATATTTTTCCTGCACAGACGTTAGCGCATTGTTTGCGTGGGCAGGGTTTTCAGCCGACGCTCGTGACTGACCGGAGAGGGATTGAGCTTGGTTGTGGTCGTGCTGGTTTGCCGTGCTATACGTTGTATTCTAGCCCCTTTTCGAATCAAGGTTTGATGGGTGTAGCACTCGCTGGCATGAAGTTGAGTGTCGGAGTCGTGCAGGCATGGTTTTTGATTCGTTGGCTTGGGCCAGTGGCCGTCGTGGGATTCGGTGGCCACGCATCGTTACCGCTGATGCTAGTGGCGGTGCGGATGAAATTGCCGACAATAATTCATGAAGCCAACGCTGTGTTGGGACGAGCAAATCGGCTGTTGGCTCCGAAGGTATCGGCTATCGCCACCTCTTTTGATAACACTACAGGGCTGGCGGGAGTTCACCGAGGCAAAGAAGTTCGGACAGGTGTGCCCGTGCGTACTGACATAGTATCTTTACGAGGGAAAGTCACCCGTCCACTCAGTCCCGATTCAAAGATTCAATTGTTGGTAATTGGAGGCAGTCAGGGGTCACGTGTGCTGAGTGAAGTTGTGCCAGCGGCACTTGCTCAAATGCCCTCATACTTGAAGACGCGCTTAGTGGTAGTTCATCAATGTAGGGCAATAGACCGAGATAAAGTTGCAACTGCTTTTGAGATTGGTGGTGTCAACGCGTCAGTAAGTCCTTTCATTGAGGATATGGCGGCGGCGCTTGGGGCCGCACATTTGGTGATCAGTCGTTCTGGCGCTTCCACTGTGGCCGAGCTGGCTGCGGCTGGCCGGCC
>CAJWOI010000130.1 GCA_913044255.1 uncultured Alphaproteobacteria bacterium | reverse complement strand
GTTCGATTATCGAAGCGCGTGGGAAACCAAACCAGAATCTTATGGCCGTGCTAAGGCCAGAATTAAAAAAATTAAGAGAGTCTCAGCGGAAAAAAGAGCATCGCTGAACGCATTCCCAAAAAAAGATTGAGTACAATCTCACACGATGGGCGAGTTCAGCCTCTTGAATTGGGAAAGACGGTCTTCGACTTTGCAGACGGTCTCGCAGTAGAGGTACCAACCTCGTGTGGGAGAAACGGGAAATGCCACGAGTGTGTGGTCGAAATAACCGCTGGTATGGAATCTCTTAGTCCACTTTCGGAATTTGAATCGTTTCTTCGGGATAGTTATCGCCTGGCTTGTCAGGCGGTGGTGGAGAGAGTTGACAGGGAAATCCATTTTAAACCATTACGCAGGCAGCCGAAAATTCTCACTTTGGGCCAAAACAAAATTCATCTTGACTTTGATCCGATGGTTACCAGGCAAGGACTCGATGTCCTGTACGATGGCAAAGTAATTGACCAGTACAGAGGTTGCCTTTACGGCCTAGCAATTGATCTTGGTACTACCACCGTCGTAGTTGATCTTGTAAATCTGGAAACTGGGAATAGTGTAGACCGACTGAGTTTCGAGAACCCTCAGCGCTTCGGTGGCAGTGATGTGATGCATCGGATTTCGTACGATGGAGGGCCTCACCGAGGAGAATTACAGAAAGCTATCGTTACCGCGATAAACCGATCTATTCGCACTCTTTCTCGCGCCCGAAAGTTCCCTCGCCGAACTATCTATGAAATCATCGTTGCCGGGAATAGCAGCATGCGCGATCTGTTATTCGGACTCGATATACAAAGCATCGGGCAGAAACCTTATAAGTCGAAGATTGAGCACGAATATCTCGAGGGGAAAAGAATTTCTACCGAATTAATTGCAAGCGCTTGGGAATTGGGTTTTCGCGCCCATCGTGAGACCAGACTGTATGGTTTGCCACTTATCGGAAGTCATGTGGGTGGGGATGCTGCCGCATGTTTGACAGCAATCGATATGGCCACTGTTGAAGGTGAGGTGGTGATGATGGTTGATGTGGGCACGAATACAGAGGTTGTGATTGGAAATGCAAAACGAATGTTCGCGGCTTCTTGTCCTGCTGGACCTGCTTTTGAGGGTGGGCTGGTAAATTATGGTATGCCTGGCTACGAGGGAGCAATCGATTCGATCAAATTCTGCCCAGAAAGTGGGAACTTTGATTATACGACCATTGGCGACTTGCCTCCGGAAGGTTTATGTGGTTCCGGCCTCATCGATTTAATCTCAGAACTCCGCCGGCATGGTCGAATGACCCCTAAGGGAGTATTCCAACCAGATAACAAGCAAAGTGAAATTGTGGTTGTACCTGAGAATGGAATTACATTTTCGCGTGCGGATGGCAGCGCACTGGCTCAAGCTACTGCAGCTAATTACTGCGGCCAATTTATAGCAATGAGAAGCTACGGCGCTATTCCCGAAGATATTTCAAGGTTGTATCTGGCAGGTGGTTTTGCAAATTACGTGGATGTTAGTCACGCTATAGAAATAGGATTTCTCGCTCCGGTTCCGATTGAAAGGGTTGTTAAGATTGGGAATGCCTCGATCGATGGAGCCCGTGAACTGCTTTTGTCGAGACGTCAACGCAAAAAGTTGAACGAACTTATAAAAAATATTAAACATGTTGAACTTGAATCAACGCCGGATTTTTTTGATATTTTTGTTGAAGGTTGTCAGTTCACGCCGATGCCTTCTCACACGTAACAAAACTACATGACGTTATCCCGGTTCAGGAGGAATTCAAATGAAGCTTGATGCGGTGGGTGGAGGAGAATTGATTGTCATCGGGGAGAATATCCACACAACCAGGGCGCTGCGTCGCAAAGGCCGGAGTATTGTTGATAATAATGGCGTTGAATCTATTGCTTATACCGACACGTCGGGAGTTCAACGCCACTTACCGGTCCCTGAAGTTTTTAAAGAAAGACAAGAGTATCAGCAAGGTCAGGTCAAACACGTCATGATCGCAGTTAACGCTGCAATGTCGGGTGGCAATCAATCGGCTGAAGCGATGACGTATTTGAGGCAATTGGTTGATAAGCAGGTTGGGGTCAAGGCGGACTTTCTCGACCTTAATGTGGACGAGATCTCCTGGAAGCTTGAAGAGCAGAAAGCGGCAATTGAATGGCTCGTGACGACGATACAGGAGATGACTGAATTGCCGTTGTCGATTGATTCCTCGAATGTCGATGTAATAGCGACAGGACTCGCTGCATATGATTATACCAGAGCCCGTCCGTTACTCAATTCTGCTTCATTGGAACGAATCGAGGCACTGGATCTGGCAAAAAAATACGACGCTCGTGTAGTAGTAACCGCTGCCGGAGAAAGTGGAATGCCTAGTGGTGCTGACGAGAGGGTGAAGAATGCATCGCGAATGATTGACGCGGCTCTCGGTAAGGGTTTCGCGTTGAGGGATCTTTTTGTGGACCCACTTGTGTTTCCTGCTTCGGTTGACAAAGTATTTGGCCGCCATTGTCTTGATGCCATCCGGGAGATTCGAAAAAAATATGGGACAGAACTTCACATCACTGGCGGAGTTAGTAATGCGTCGTTCGGCATTCCAGGACGAAAGTTAATTAACGAGGTGTTTCTAATTTTAGCGGTAGAGGCGGGTGCGGACGGTGGTATTATAGACCCGGTCTTGAGCAACCCGGCTGAGGTTTTTGATATGGACCGCAGTTCCGATGCATATCAAATGGCAGAAGATGTAATATTAGGTCGCGACGAATTTTGTCAAAAATATATAGCAGCGTGGCGAAAAGGAGAGATTGGTGAAGCTAGATGAGTCAAGCAGCAACAGGCGCGGTCAATGTTCTTACCCCTTGTTTAGGTATTTGTCGCATAAATCGTAATAGCCAATTGTGTGAAGGATGCCATCGCTCCGCTGCGGAGGTTGCAGAGTGGCTTTTCTATTCTAATGAGAGGAAGCAGGAAATCATGGACCAACTGTCGTGTCGGGATCCGTTTGGCAAGCTGGCTCCGCCGTTAAATATAGCCTGCAAAGGCTAAACGTTATAAATCACGTTTCATTGCCAATAATAAACCATCTGCTACTGGCAGAAGGCTGGTAGATACTCTTTCATCATCGCGTAGTTTTGTGGCAAATGATCGCAGTGCATCTGTATCGTGGTCTTGGCGACTAGGATCGGCAACTCTTCCCGACCATAACACATTGTCGGCTATTAAAAAGCCACGCGGGCGTAGCAAAGTCATCAAAATTTCGTAGTAATCGGAGTATTCTGTTTTGTCAGCGTCAATGAATGCCATGTCAAAACTTTCTGCTCCACCTTCATCAACTAAATTGTCGAGTGTTTCCAATGCAGGGCCGAGTCGAAGTTCAATGATCTGCTCAACCCCGGCTTCTCTCCAGTAACGCTGTGCGATTTCGGTGTTTGAAGGGTCTGTGTCGCAGGCAATCAGTTTGCCATCTTTTGGAAGCGCAAGCGCTACACATAGAGCGCTGTAACCTGTGTAAACTCCAACTTCGATACAACGTTTTGCATGTGTAAGCTCAGCTAGGAGTGCCATGAATTGGCCTTGTTCCGGAGGAATCTGCATAATCGAGCCCGGCAAGGATGCAGTTGCTTCTCGGAGGCGGCGTTGTACATCGATCTCTCGTAGTGACGCGCCGAGCATGTATTCATAAAGGGATTCGGTAAGTTGAATCGATTTCATTTCGCTTAAACTTACCGTGGCACGTATAAAGTCACAACTTGGTATAAGATTCGAATTGATTGCCGTACCCCAGGACACGATGAGAGAGAATTCAATGGCCAATGACCGCAGCGGGACAGGTTTTAAACGAGGTTTAACTCATTATGGAGACATGGGTTTTGCGTCGTTTTTACGAAGAAGCTTTGCCAAGTCGATGGGATATACAGAAAAAGATCTCGACCGGCCTGTGATCGGAATTGCCAATACAGCGAGCGGTTACAACAATTGTCATCGATCCGTGCCCGACCTGGTGGAGGCAGTCAAGCGTGGGGTAATGTACTGCGGTGGGTTGCCAATCGAATTTCCGACAATTTCTCTCGGCGAGCCGTACCTCAACCCCACCAGTATGATGTTCCGGAACTTAATGGCCATGGATACGGAGGAGATGATTCGTGCACAGCCCATGGATGCGGTCGTATTAATAGGCGGCTGTGACAAAACTTTGCCGGCCCAGCTTATGGCTGCCGCAAGTATAAACCTTCCAGCGATTTCATTAGTTGTAGGCCCTATGATGACCGGAAGTTGGCGAGGGGAACGTCTTGGCGCCTGCACAGATTGCCGACGTCAATGGGGTCGTTATCGAGCGGGCGAGATAGACGATGAACAAATAATGGAGGCGGGAAGCGAATTGTCAACGACCGCCGGCACCTGCATGGTAATGGGTACAGCCAGTACTATGGCCCTTATGACCGAGGCTTTGGGTATGATGTTGCCGGGCGGAGCGGCAATACCTGCCGTTCATGCGGAACGTCTTAGGATCGCGGAACGCACGGGCCAGCGCGCTGTGGAAATGATCGATGAGCGCTTGATTCCGGAAGAGATAATGACTCCCAAAGCATTTTCTAATGCTTTCCGCGTCCTTTTGGCAGTTGGTGGATCAACAAATGCGTTGATTCACATGACGGCTATTGCTGGTCGACGGGGGATTAAGGTTGACCTGGAAGCATTCGATCGCATGGGACGTGAGACCCCAGTGCTGGTGGACCTGAAACCATCTGGCTCCAACTACATGGAAGATTTGTACAAAGCTGGTGGCTTAGGTCCGATTCTGCGCGAGCTACAGCCGCTTCTTCACCTTGATTGTAAGACCGTAACCGGGCGTACTCTGGGTGAGGAAGTGGAGCAAGCGCCAGTTTGGGAGCAGGATATTGTTAAAAGTATTCGTGCTCCTTTGAAATCGGAGGGCGGCATTGCAGTGTTAACAGGTAATCTTGCGCCGGAGACTGCGATTATAAAACAATCGGCCGCGACGCCAGAACTGTTGGTTCATGAGGGACGGGCCGTGGTATTCGAATCTCTTGAGGATTTGGCCGATCGGATTGATCACCCAGATCTTGAAGTTGAGAAAGACGACATTTTGATTCTTCGCAATGCAGGACCTAGGGGCGGCCCCGGAATGCCGGAGTCTGGTTACATTCCCATCCCGAAGAAACTGGCAGCAAGAGGCGTAAAAGACATGGTCCGTATGTCCGATGCGCGGATGAGCGGAACGGCTTTTGGCACTATTGTTTTGCATATATGTCCTGAGGCAGCTGTGGGTGGAACCCTTTCATTGGTACAAAATGGAGATCGCATTCGACTAGATGTGCCTGGTAGGCGCCTCGATCTGTTGGTTGATTCCCGGCTTCTAGCGGCACGCCGTTCTAAATGGAAGCCTCCAACGCTTCCTGCAGGCTCTGAGCGGGGGTATCTTCGGCTTCACCTAGATCATGTGGAACAGGCGCATCAAGGCTGTGATTTTGATGTGCTAAAACCGAGCTTTTCCGGTGTAACCACACCTGATTAGAGAAGCATTTGGTTTAGTGCGGTCGTGTTGTCCCGCAGTACGTTTTGTTGTTGACTAGATCAACTTTCGCGTGGCTAGGTTGCGAAACAATGCTGTGGCGCCAAATTCCCAAGGCGCAATTTTGTCACAATAATTAACTCGGTTGATCAAGGCGCCTAGCGGCGGGCAGAAAATTATCACCGCGTCTCCAAGATGATGTGTGAAGCCGTTTCCAGGTTCATTTCTGTCGTCCGTCGGAGCAAACATAGTTCCAGTCATTAATGCAAATCCATCGGGATACTGATGGTTTTCATTTATCGTCTGGTGCACCAAATCTTCCAAGTCACGGCTGATCAGGCCAATATTTGAACTTCCTTCCAGAGAAAATTGATCATCCCCTTCAACAGCAAGACTCACTTCTACTTTTTTAAGGTCATTAAGACTGAATGTCTGATCAAACAGTCGAATAAATGGTCCAATTGCGCATGAGCCGTTATTGTCTTTGGCTCGATTTAGAAGGAGCGCACTACGCCCTTCCATGTCCCGAAGATTTACGTCGTTCCCGAGTGTTGCGCCTACGATTTCTCCCCTTGCATTTACTATGAGTACCGCTTCGGGTTCAGGATTGTTCCATGTGGAATTTTCAAGTATGCCGATCTCCGCACCTAATCCGACCGCAGACATAGGTTGTGCCTTGGTGAAAACCTCGGCGTCTGGACCAATACCCACTTCAAGATACTGCGACCAAAGGTCTCTTTCTTTTAGTGATTGTTTGAGTTTTTCTGCTTCCTTTGATCCCGGACGAACACCATTGAGGTCGCCACCAATTTCTTTTCCAATGGTTTCACGAATAGTCTCGGCACTAGCTGCATCCCCTTTGGCAACTTCTTCGATCAGGCGTTCAAGTAGACTGTCCAAAAAAGTTACACCACACGCCTTGATGGATTGTAGATCGATTGGTGCGAGAAAATAAGGTTTCGTGGGGTCTCTTTTATCCGGGCCACTATTCAGCAATATTTCCTCAAGCCCCCCGATACGCATGGCCCCATCAGCGTTGGCGGCCGCCATTGCCGGCTGTTTGGTGTTCATTAGATCGGCCGACGTTGGATGGGCACCAGAAATATCATATACGCCGTGTTCAGCTACTACGACCACTGATGGTCCTGCCGGTGTTTTATTATCGTTTGGCAACCAGACGCGTCCAATCAACATGCCCCTGTAACGATCTTCAGGCAAAACGACATCCGGTGTTAAAGCAAAATCCATGGTAGCTCTCCGTGACCGCAGTGGTGCCGACACAACCTACTCAGAACAGCCGAGCGTCGGCCTTCAGATATCGCACCATTCTCATCTCGCCTACGAAATGACTACTCACATGCGGCTCATCCATAATATACCAGAAGATACAGTCCTAAGAGCAAAAGTGCCCATATAGCCCCGGTCCCAGTAGTCCAGGTTCTGGCCAGTACCCCTCTAGGTCTTGTGAGAGAGTAGGTACCACTCACCACTTTCTCAAGGGAGCCTTGTAAAATCCTCAAACACCCTGCCCACACGAAAGTTACCATTCGTGTTGACACATGAATTAGTCTCATTCCAAGCCTACGATAGAGCCAGTCTGCATCAAGGTTTATTAGCCTCATCTCAGGAGGGTACAGCCCACTAGTCATTAGCAAAGCGAAGGCTAGGGCTGAGAAGAATAGCAATTGGCTTTGGCTAATAATGTGACTCATGGTGTACGGCTGGTAGTTCACCTCCCACGGCAAAAGGCTATAAAGTATCCACGGGTAGCAGCCGTTGAAGATGCAAAAACCAGCGGCGATGGCCATCGCGATGAGCATGTTAATGGGTGGCTCGCGGGTGCGAATT
>CAJWOI010000129.1 GCA_913044255.1 uncultured Alphaproteobacteria bacterium | reverse complement strand
GGTTCCCGCTTACCGACCTACAAGATGAACGCTGATCCGATAATTGACACTGATGTCGCGTGGTCGTCAGTTTGCGGTAAGCTTCTTAGCAACACTTTAAGTATGATCAAAATTGATGCCCTAGGCGTTTGGCACTGTTCACATCCTTTATCCGACGATGCGGTCCAATTACTTGACCTCTATTCGCCGCTAGTTGCTGGACCGAAAAGTTCTAAACTTGTGGTCGCTCACCTTGGCCAAAGTTTGGACGGTTTCATCGCAACCGCTAGTGGAGACTCTCACTACGTCACAGGGGCAGAAAATATTATTCACCTTCATCGCATGCGCGCTTTGTTCGACGCAGTTATCGTTGGTGCGAACACCGTACATCACGATGATCCACAACTTACAACACGACATGTTCCGGGGGACAACCCTGTCCGAGTGGTTATAGATCCCAGGCGCCGGCTTCCGTCACACCACACCTTATTCAGGGATCCATCAGCACGCACCTTGGTACTTTGCGCTTCAAGTGCCAAAAACAAGCACAGTCGCATGGCCAATCATGTAGAAATCGTGGTAGTGCCCTCCAAAACACAGGACCTACCCGCAAGCGCGTGTATAGACGCGTTGTGCACTCTCGGCCTAAAACGTCTTTTTATCGAAGGTGGCGGAGATACTGTTTCGCGCTTTGTTAGAGCAGGCACCGTAGACCGCCTCCAAATCACTATTGCACCCGTGCTTTTTGGCGACGGCCAACCAGGCCTTCGATTGCGTGCAGCTACGAAAGCTAACAAGGCATTTCGTCCAAATTCTCGCCGCTTTCGTCTAGGAAACGACATATTGTTCGATTGCACACTTTCCGAGCACCTTCCCTAAGTCGAATACTCTATCATGCACCTATCATACTTTGGGCCTCGCCCAGAGGTCTACGTGGCCTACACTCAGATGTGATTGACGCGCTTTGATTGCGGCCATCCGAAAATTTCTCCACCTGGACACTCGTGCCGCATACATACCTCCTTGCCGAAAAACTAAGTCGCTCCAATCCCTAACTAAAGCCGTCTGCAAAGCACTGCTATCCGACCCAAGCAACCACGGACTAGGTGCAATTACGAATTGATATTTCGCCGCCGATAACGCTTCAGCCAACACCTCAATGGCACTAGAACCAAGTGCCGGACCCATTCCTTTATCGGTTCGCTGGTGTGTATTGACCACGCTACGCACAAGTGAATCATCAGGATGCGACGGAGCAAAATGGAATTGCCCGTCATAATTCAGACAGGTGTACAAAGCAGCACCTTTTTCTGAACACCACCGTGCTAAATTAGTGCACCATTCCTTCGACACCAAATCAAGCACCGCAGAAACAGTAACAAGATCGACCACGGATCCACTATCAACAGGGCCCGTTGCCAGATCTTGCTCCTCAAACACAACCGAATAGTTTGAAATCTCACCTATACATCGCCAGACATTTTGCTCCACTCTGGCCGACAATGATCTCTGATGCGCCCACTTCGATAGGCGCTTAACAGCCTCGTCCAACAACACACCTGAACGGTCTATCAGCCGCCAACTCTGACGCGAACCCATGTGCGGCGCAATTGCACGCAAGCAACTCCCTGTTCCTGCACCAAGATCAACCACAGTAACGTGCTCGTATCGACCCGACCACTCGCTTAGCCACTTTACTAACTCGGGTGCACGGGCCGCTACATCGGCGGGCTCCCGCAAATCTAGCCATGCCGCAGGAAAACTGTTCATTTTGTAAACAAACCAAATACCTGCTTTTCCATCCCCCGCACAGCGATATCCCACGACCTACGTCGCACCCGGCTAGCCCTGGCCCCCGCCCTTAAACGTTCACGGAGCCTTGGCTCCGTAAAAAATCTCTTGAGGGCAAAAGTCAACGCCTTACTCGTGTCCGGTCGGACCAATAGACCTGCGTTGGACGGCACAGTGACTGGAATCGCTCCAACGCAAGTGGCCACAATAGGCAGGCCACACGCCAGTGCCTCGGCCAAAGCCATACCATAACCCTCGTATCTCGAAGCCAATACAAATAGATCGGCAGAGTGATATCGTTCAGCAAGCTCGGATCGGCCAAGTACTCCATGGAACACAACTCTATCGGCAAACCCAAGTCTCCTAGCACACTGCCGTGCTCGGGTGGCCGTAGCCATATCTCTCTCTAGATCACCTACACAAGACATTCGCCATGAGTAGTCCTGCAGCGGCGCTAAAGCATTGAGTAGCAACTCATGACCCTTACGTGGGGTTAGCGTAGCCACGCAGAGAAGATTTAGGGTGTCATCACAAGACCCCAATGCAAGAGGCGCTGGATCGACTCCTGGCTCGACCACGGTCAAACGATGGCGGGTGACATCATAGTCTGAGATTAAGGTGGACGCCGTGGTCGAACTTGTCACGACAATGTGTGCGCAAGCGGCTAAGGCACGTTGCTCCTGGGTTAAAAGGAAGGATTTTTGAGCGGCAGAGATGCCTGTTTCCTCGGAAAGCGGGTGGTGAATCAATCCAATCAAAACGAGGCGCGCTGCTTGCTCACCGATTACCTGATGCAAAGGCGCCAGCGCAAGTCCATCAACCACCACAAGACTATCGTCTGGGATTCTACGAATAATTCTTGATGACTCTTCCAGGGTACGGGCGTTGGGGAACGGGAAACCATTTGGCAGTAAATGACGGTAAACTCTCCGACCGCTGCTCCGCAATCCATCGATAATGCGCTTATCGTAAATGTATCCGCCCGTTAGGGCATTAGGATCGCCAGGAAAAACGAAATGAAGCGAACGCACGCTCACACACCCTACACCCGACGCGAAATCATTTCAGAAATCGGGCAACTTAGGCTTGCACCTGATACTGATAGCATCTTTATTCGCTTGGAATGCTGAAGTCGGCCTCATAACGCGCCCACGCCAGGTGAGACTCATGCAAAGTAACTGACATTCCAGTTAGGGTGGAAGCTTCCGGGCCAAGTGCTCCCACCTCAATTCGTTGACGCATTCGCCCAAAAATCACCCCAGCAAGCATTTCCGTAGTGGTATTGGAGCCAGAGAAATCGGGCTCATCGTCAAGATTGCGATAATTCAAATCGTCCAATACCTCCCGCAGAACAGTGCCAGCTAGTCCAATATCAACTACCAAGCCATTGTCGTCGAGCTCTCGTCGCTTGAACACCAAATCAACCACGTATGTCGCGCCGTGTAACCTTTGTGCAGGACCAAAAATTCGCCCATCAAAACTATGCGCAACCATAAAATGATCGCGGACTGATAAGCTATACATCACTCACCCCCCCCCCTCACCGGAAGAAGCATTCACATTTGCCCCAGGATAAACAACTCTGTGGCATAAGTGCCCTTGCGGCTCCAGCGTTAGCTTTTCCATCGTCGAAGGTAAATCTTCAAAGTCGCTTTGACCGGAAAACAACTTGTCAAGCATTTCATCACTAAGAAGGTCAAGTGCTAAAATGAGACGCCGGCGACAATCCCAACGCGCGCGTTGTGTTGTTCCCAAAGTACCAACCTGGGATGATTGTAGTCGCAATCTTTTCACATGGAATGATTCACCCAGAGGCAAGGAAACAGTGTGACTCCCAAACCAACTCATCTCTAAAATCGTTGCCTCAAAACCAGCCAACTGGAAGGCCGCAGCCAAGCCGTCAGAGGTGCCGGATGCATGAATGACCAAGTCCGCTTCGCCCGACGCCAAGGCAGGTTCAGCGAACTGAATGCCAAATGCCCTAGCCACTGATGCTTTTGTCGAATCAATGTCGACCAGCTGTACTTCGACACCAGGTATCTTGCTCACAAGGTACGCCATCAAACATCCCAACACACCGGCTCCCATTACAATGACCTTGCTGCCGACAACCGGTGGCACATCCCACAACCCGTTGATGGCGGTTTCCATATTTGCGGCTAATACGGCGCGTGTTGCGGGCACTGTTTCCGGCACCGGAATCACAGCATCCCGTGGCACAACATAATTATCTTGATGCGGATAAAGACAAAACACAACGCGCCCAATCAACTCCTTTGGCCCTACTTCGACACGCCCTACGTTTGAGTAGCCGTACTTTACGGGACCAGGGAAATCTCCGTCTTGGAAGGGCGCACGCATGGACTCGTACTGATTTTTCGGAACGGCGCCGGAAAAGACGAGTCGTTCCGTGCCTAAACTGATAGCGCTATAAAGTGTTCGAATTCTCACTTCGTGTTCCGCTGGCTTCGCCAACGACATGGGTACTAATTTACTTCTTCCAGGCTCCTGCACCCAATACGCCCAGGCGCCATTTTCGTTCTTCGTAAGCATGTGCCTCCCCAAAGTCACCCTTCGATCAGCGTCGACGAATCACACTATCACAGTAGCCAGTAACTCTTGTCTTCGGAACAAAATAAGCGGCATGTTAGTCGCCCTTAACTGTGATTGGAGCTACTTT
Organism: uncultured Alphaproteobacteria bacterium; assembly: GCA_913044255.1. Lineage (GTDB taxonomy): Bacteria > Pseudomonadota > Alphaproteobacteria > UBA7887 > UBA7887. Next base: position 3,023 of record CAJWOI010000129.1, on the reverse strand, counting down.
GCCGCTCTCAACAAAAAACTGGATCATACTCTCAGTGCCGCACTCGCCCAACGCAGGCACTCTTGCAAACTTTGGCCTCGGCATGGTGGCATTGTTTGCAGGGGTTCACGCATTCCGATTTCTATGGGATCTCCCTTTACAATCGTTATTGCAAGCTCTTGGGGTGTACGCGGCGATAAGTATATTGGTGTTGATTCAAATGCGGCACCACGTTCCACGAAAAGGATTTGGAGCAGCTAATCGCATCACGCTTACCCGTGCGGTTATAGTAGCTCTTTTTGCCGGCGTAGTTGGACATTCTTCAATGATCATCGACGCGGGCTTGTGGTTGTTACTATCGCTTGCGGCAATGGCATTTGTACTCGATGGGATCGATGGCTGGATTGCCCGTCGGTTAAACATACAAAGTATATTTGGCGCGGGCTTTGATATGGAGGTTGATGCTGCGTTTATTTTGGTCCTCGCCGTACTCGTTTGGGAATACGACAAAGTAGGCGCTTGGGTGTTGCTGGCAGGCGTCATGCGTTATCTGTTCATAATCGCCAGGTGGCCCGTGCGCGCACTTCGACGATCCTTGCCGCCAAGCCGTCGCCGTCAGGCCGTATGCGCAGCTCAATCCATGGCGCTATTATTTGCCCTTTGCCCAACCGTAGAACCATTTACGGCCAGCAGCGTAAACGGTGTTGCACTGAGTTTTCTGATTATATCATTTGGGCGAGATATATTTTTCCTACTCACTACCACTTCCCCAACGGGAGATTACTTATGAGTACAATCAGTCGATTTTTCACCCTAACCGCCTGGACAATCACCGCGGCTTTTATTCTGAGCATAAGACTCAGCCAACCACAGGCGGCGTCAGCCGAATACATTATTGATTCAGATCACTTCAGTATCGGTTTTTTAGTTGAGCATATTGGTTACGCAAAAATACTTGGCATGTTCCGAAAAGCAGAAGGGCAATTTATTTTCGATGAAGATTCTTTGTTGCTGTCAGAACTCAACGTACTGATCCATACTGAGAGCGTATTCACAAACCACAAAAAACGAGACGATCATCTCCGCAGCGTTGATTTTTTGAATGTTCGAGAATTTCCGGAAATGACTTTTTCCAGCACCTCAAGTAAACGAACCGGGGAGCGTACTGGCAAAGTAAACGGACTTTTAACGCTCACCGGAAAAACTCTGCCCATGAACCTGGATGTAACCTGGAACAAAAGTGGGATCTACCCATTCGGTCACAAGAAGTACACCATCGGTGTTTCAGCACGTGGCTCCTTCCGACGCAGCTCCTACGATATGAATTATGCGGCAGCCAACGGGTGGGTAGGAGATGAGATTCAATTGATCATCGAACTTGAAGCAGTCCAACAATAGCGACCCCCAACAAAACAGCCAAATTGAACTGATATGTTCGGTTGGTCGCAAGCGCTCCTGGTTCTTTTTGCTGTGTCAGTGCTAAATTTCTCACTAAGTTTTCATAACGTTTGGCCTACGCCCTGGATTCGGTTCAGACCGGAACTATCGGTGGAGATGTCAGCGATTCTACTGCTCCTTACTGTACGTCGCACCTGGTTCGGAGGGACGCAAGTGCGTGTCCAGACAATTATGGCCGCGACACTCGTGATATTGGCTCTTGGCCGATACGCTGATGTGATAGCCCCCGCCCTGTACGGTCGCCCTATCAATCTTTACTGGGATGCAAAACACTTTCCGCGAGTGGCGTTAATGATCTTGGATGCCAGTGAAGTGTGGTTAATCGTCACTATTGTGCTGGGCATTATCGTTAGTATCACCGCTTTATTCTTTGTCCTTTGGTGGGCTATAGCCGTAATCGTCAAAGCTACCGAAAAACCGTTACTGCGGGCCAGCCTAATTGGCTTGGCAGCATCAGCATTTACGCTTTATGCCGTTGGCATGACGAGTCGGACAATCACCACCGAAAGATGGTTCTCAGTTCCAGTGAGTTTGACCTACGTCCGTCAGTTAAATTTTATTTATGATGCCATCATGGGCCACTCAGCAAGTGAACAGTTCGCGGCACAACCGAACCTAAGTTCTGATCTTTCTCGACTCCAAGGTAAGGACGCCTATCTGATTTTCCTCGAGTCATACGGGGCAGTAGTTTTTGACACATTGGACCATGACAAAGCACTAGCACCATCTATCGATGCCCTTGCAAAGAATGTAGAGAAAGACGGCTGGCATGCGGTAACAGCTTTGTATGAAAGCCCAACGTTCGGCGGCGCATCATGGCTCTCACACGCCACACTGATGACTGGGGCCTGGATTACTACGCAACATGAATATCAACTTTTGCTAACCACTGATCGCCAATCGCTTGCACAATATTTCCAAAATGCAGGGTATCGCGCGGTTGCATTGATGCCGGGACTAAAGATGGCGTGGCCCGAGGGCGCATTTTATGACTACAACAAAATCTGGGATGCGACTTCACTCAAATATCAGGGTCCTGCCTTTGGTTGGTGGGGAATACCAGACCAATATAGTTTTGCCCAATTTTACCGAGCCGAGGGTTCCAATAGCAATCGACGCCCACTCTTTACTTTCTTCGCTACTATTAGTAGCCACATGCCATTTGCCCCAACGCCCCCCTACCAAACCAACTGGCGGCGCTTGCTCTCGTCTACGCCCTATGAGGAGAAAACGCTCTCAAATGCCTTACAAGGCTCCCTTGATTGGGGAAATTTTCAATCTGCCTACACCACGGCAATAAAGTATGATCTACAGTTACTGGGTGGTCTTCTGCGAATAACCGCTGATCAAAATCCCATCGTCATCGCGCTCGGCGACCACCAGCCTCCTTCATTGGTGGCCGGCGCGCATGCGCGTTGGGTCACACCGGTGCATATTTTTGGGCGTGATGAAGCTCTTTTGGAGCCATTCAGAGTTGCCGGTTTCCAAAAAGGGCTCCGCCCGACACGACTAGCACTCGGCCGATTAGACGAATTACACACGCTTTTGCTGCAAAGCTTTGATTCGAGTTGGCAAGTAAGAAGGCG
>CAJWOI010000128.1 GCA_913044255.1 uncultured Alphaproteobacteria bacterium | reverse complement strand
CCCCCTAGGAATCCACACAATAACCATACCGTCCCGAATAGCAGAAACTTTTGACCGACAGAATGCATAATTTTCACATTGCCTCCCGTCGGTCGCGGATCAGCATTTCAGACCCCAATAAAACCAGGGCCATCAATACAAACCAATGAAAATGTTCTATAGGACGCTCAGTAGCCGTGGCATCGATGGTCCGCCGCTCCTTCGGAGCAATTTCGGAGCGGTAAAGTTCCACAAGATCCACTGATGCGAGCCCAGCAGCTAGTACTTTTCCGCCACCAATAAATGCAATTTCTCGCAACAAATTTGGGTCCATGCGCGAAATTACTTTTTCATTTCGATACGTTAGATATTCCCCAGGCTTATTTGGATCCGGCACCAGTGCACCATCGATGGAATCTCCAAGGCCGACCGCATGCAACGCTACTCCCGCCGCTGCAGCCACTTGTGCAGCCTCACGCGGAAAACTGTCGTGGTCCTCACCATCCGATATAAGAATTATGTCGGTATACGATGGATCGATCCCCGCAAAACCTTCTACTACCTGTCGTAGCGCATCACCGATCTGAGTCCCTTTTCTAGCGGCGCTATCAGTAGTCGTTTCGTCTAGCTTACGCCGGAAGAAAGCATAATCATGCGTGAGTGGACTCTGCAGGTTGGCCCGGCCCGCGAACGTGATCAAGGCGAAGCGATGCCCACCTTCCTCACGCAATTCGTCGACCAGTCGCGCCACCGTTGCCTTCGCTGCCGACAGTCGGTTCGGGGATAAATCTTCAGCTAACATACTGGTCGACACGTCAAGGAGGAACACGATATCTCGGCCACGACGGGGCACGTCCTCAATTTGACTACCCCACTGAGGCTGGGAAATTGCCGCGGTAAGCAGCAAAAAAGTAATGATTACACAAACCGCCCGCGTCCAGCGACGTCGCCCATTTGCCAGGTATCTCTCAAGACTCCGGCGTCCGAAAAACTCCCCAAGGGCCCGTCGCTGATGTCGGAAACATCGTACATAAAGACCCAGTACAAATGGCACAGACAGGGCCGCAACACCAAAGACCAATAAGTTGAACTGTATTTCCATTTAACTAGGGAATCCTGCGCAAGCGGGTCGTGGCCAAGGTCACCTCGGAGAGCAACAGCATCAGGGCAAAAGCCAAAACCCAGGGGAATCCCTCTATATAACGTTGGTATTGCTCACCAATATTGGTCGAAGTCTCAAGCCGATCAATTTCTGTGTAAATCGCCTCCAGGCCCTTACGGTCCGTAGCTCTGAAATAACGTCCCCCGGTAAGTTCCGCAACTTGGGTAAGCATGTATTCATCAATGTATACTTGGGTGGGATGATACGTAATGCTTCCGTCACGACTAATTTGAGGCATCATTGCCTGCCCCTGACTCCCAGCGCCAATGGTATACACTTTAATGCCAAAAGCTTCCGCGACACGGGCTGCATCGACTGGGCTGGTATCGCCCGCGTTGTTGCTGCCATCAGTCAACAGAATCATAACTCGGCTCGATGCAGCCGCGTTGCGCAGCTCCTCGGCGGCTAAAACCAATGCATCTCCGATCGCAGTGCCGTCCTCCTCGGGCAGCCCAACGATCTCAACTTCCTCAAGGACCTTGACCAAAGCTTTGTGATCTAATGTAAGAGGACTCAACGCATCCGCATAACGGGCAAAAGTAAACATGCCTATCAAGTCTCCCTCGCGTCCCGTCACTTCCTTATCATCGCCCTCCACAAATTCGCGAAATGCGCCTTTGACAACATCCAATCGATTAACCTTCTCATCATCGACCTCAAGGTCAATCGCCCCCATGCTCGTTGATATGTCAACGACCATCGCAATAGCTATCCCCTCACTATAGACGTTGGTTGTTTCGACTCCCCATTGAGGACGCGCAAGCGCAACGACACAGGCTGCCAATGCAATCGTTCGAAGTACCGGAAGTAAGGGCTGAAGACGGACTGCCCACGTGGTCTGGACATTCACGATGCTACGCAAGCCTGGAAAGTTGATGGATGCTTGGTCCTTCCGCCATATATGCACAAACAAAAGAACGGGCAGCAATGCCAAAAGTACCAACATGGTTGGATCCCCAAACCTCACGACAACTTTCCTTCTTCCGATGGAATGAGGACCGTATCATCCGCTGTAACCGTGACAAACGTAACCGCTTCATCTATGAAATTGCATCGGCTCAAGGCCGTTGGATGGTGCTGAGCAAATTTAACCGCGTCGCAGTGACGAAAAAATCTTCCTACAAACGGTCGGTGCTCCGCTAAAATACCCTTAGAACTAGCAACCACGTTCATCAGCTCTTCTGTTGTTTGATACGGTGCGCTAATCCCGAATCTCCAAAGCGCATATCGACGTAAAACCTGGCTAAGACGTACATAAAAAGCATCCACGGCAGCCGGCTCAGAAATTTTCTCCTGTCTTAACTTTTGTAAACTCGCAAGAACCGCAAGGTGCGCGGGACTACCCAAAACAGCAATATCCACCATTTTTTCCTGCTTTTGACACAGCAACCGCCAAATTAATAATCCAACGGAAGCACATACGCCGGCACATAATGCCCAAAACCAAAGTGGCGTCGGCACCTTCGGTAACGATACTGGAGGTGCAATCTCGAGCGGAGAAGTAATATCTGCATCATCCGCTAATACTGTCGTAACAAAAAAAGTGAGCGGCGGTGTTTTCACCATCATGGTCTCGGGTGGAAGCTCTCGCATATCCGAATTCACGTTGCGTTCACACTTATCTGCTTGGTCACGCACTCCTCTAATTAGAAGGCGACAAGCTACAGACATTGAACTCACCCATTCACTCACAGAAATCGTCATTGCTCGAATATTTTTCTCACCGACTGAATCCGCCTCGAGCAAATATTCCTCCCGCCATTCCTCGCGTTCCATATCGGATTCTGCCTGAGGACGGACTGATGTGTGGCCAACAACGCGAAAAGGGCCCAAATTCTTGCTTATGTTAGGGAACGCAACAAGCCGGCCCTGGGGGGTAAGCACCGTCACTCTCAACGTTAGCTGATCAGAAATGCCAATCTCTTTGCGGTCAGCACTCACCACAAGTTCGACCTCCTCAACTAGAGTTCGGAGTTCCATCTCTGGAGAGTCCTGTTCCGCAACTGCTATTTCTGTGGCTATCGATACCAAAAGCCATGCCCCTATCGCTACATATGCAGCACGACTTATTACCAAAATAGTTGTCCCCATTGTCAACGGCCTTGCGCCAGCCGACGCTGCCGTCGGTGAAAAAAGCCGAGTAATGGTGGGAAGAATGGCTGATCTGTAGACAACTCCACTATATCGAGTCCAAGGGCATAAAATAGGCTTCGACGCTGTGCCACAGCAGTTTTCCAGTTATCTCGATAACGTTCACGAACCGCAGCACTAGCGGTGTCGACTACGAGACGCTTTCCTGTCTCCAAATCACGCACCGTCAACAGACCTACTTCGGGTAACTCAATTTCGCGTGGATCATCAATGGAAATTGGGATTAGATCGTGTCGTTTGTGCGCTAACCGCAGCGGGCGTTCATAATCAGGTGTCCGAAAATCTGAGATAATAAAACTGACAGAGCGCCGGTGGGTCGTTCGAAGCAGAAATTCAATCGCTTTTCCAACATCGGTACCCGTCCGACGGGGTTTGAACGACAGAAGCTCATGTATTAAGTACAAAGCACGACTGCGCCCCTTCTGAGGAGGAATAAATTTCTCGACTTCCTCGGTAAAGAGAATCAGACCTACCTTGTCATTGTTACGAATGGCACTCATTGCCAAAATTGCCGCGACATCACCAGCGATTGACGTCTTCCGCCGTTCAACACTCGTAAAAGATGTTGAGGCGCTACAGTCAATCGCCAACATCACTGTTAATTCACGTTCCTCCACGTATTGTTTGACAAATGGGCGCCCTACACGCGCGGTCACGTTCCAGTCAATTGAACGAACATCATCTCCAGGTAAATATTCCCGGACTTCGGCAAATTCCATGCCGCGACCCTTAAAAATACTGTGATATTCGCCGGCGAATGCACCGTCTACGAGCCGGCGGGTGCGAATATGCATCCGCCGAACCTGATCCAATGTCTCGGCTGCCAGCATGATTTCGATGAAATATTAAGGAACTGGGAGAGTTTCAAAAATTTGATCGATTAAATCCTCCGAGACGACGCCTTCCGCCTCGGCTTCGTAAGTCGTGATAATTCGATGCCGCAAAATATCATGCCCGATGGTCTTGATGTCGTGCGGTACGACATGGTTTCTACCTTGCATAAAGGCATACGCCTTCCCAGCTATCGCCAGATATATACTCGCCCGTGGCGAGGCGCCGTAGTCTATATACTTCTTGATGTCGAGGTCATACGTCTCCGGATCCCTAGAGCAATGGACGATATCAACAATATATCGCTTGAGCTTTTCATCTATATAGATGCCATCCACGGCAGCACGAGCCGCAATGATATCATCCGTCGAAACTACCGGTTCTGCTGAGTTAACAACCTTAGTTTTTGCCACACGGTTCATGATTTCCAGTTCCTCCTCCTTGTTGGGATAGGTGATCCGGAGTTTAAGCATGAAACGGTCCATCTGTGCCTCAGGCAACGGGTATGTCCCATCCTGCTCTAAGGGATTCTGGGTCGCCAAGACTAAAAACGGCTGCGGCAATGGGAAACTTTCCTCTCCAATAGTCGTTTGATTTTCCTGCATGGCCTCAAGCAATGCGCTCTGCACTTTGGCGGGAGCACGATTGATTTCGTCCGCAAGCACAAGATTCGCAAAGATGGGGCCTTTTCGGACTCGAAAATCCCCCGACTTTGGTTCATAAATTAAGGTCCCTACCAAATCGGCGGGCAACAGATCGGGAGTAAATTGAATCCTGTGGAACTCAGCACGAAGCGCCTGCGCCAGTGTGGTAACAGCTAACGTCTTGGCTAAACCCGGAGCCCCCTCGATCAGGACGTGGCCATTGGCCAGCAGGCCCACCAGCAGGCGTTCAATCATATATTCCTGCCCGACGATCACTTCACTGATGGCCGTCCGGATGTCCTCCAAAACAGCACTTTGGCGTTTTATATCGTCGTCAAGCTGGCCTGCGTTATCAAGCATGTTGTTTCACTGTTTCCTTCACAGATGGGACATGATCCTACAGGATATCGACAAGCAGGGCACACGCCGAATCTTAGTTTTCAACGACTTATACCTGGAATCAGCCCGACGAGGGTGGGCCCCTTAGTTCTATCCGGTTGCCCTCTGAATCATTGACGTATATAGACGGGCCATATCCTTCCGCTCGGTAGCGGTTTTTCACTGGACCAGGCTTTATGCCATGATCCCGCAGGTGAGCCAACAACTCTCTCGGATTAAATGGATCTATACGCACACAAAAATGATCCATGTTGTGGTACGTCGCATTTGATTTTACTGCCCTTTTTATTTCCTTGGCATCCGTGGTCGTTACCAAATCTATTAAGCTCGTACCGGCTCGCAGCTGATGAAAAGCGCCGTTATCGCTTCTTCGTTCAACCAAGCACCCCAAAACATTACAATAAATTTTTACCATCAGCGCTTGGTCCCGTACACGCAATACCACGTGTTCTAGGCCTTGGATTTCGAATATTGTCATGCATACATTAAAGCAGAATAATCTTGGCCAGCCCAAGAAACGCAAAAAATCCTACAACGTCGGTAATTGTAGTCAGCAAAATGGCAGCACTAATCGCAGGGTCCATTCCGGTTCGCCACATCGCGAGCGGTATCAGCAATCCTGATACACCCGCCACAACCAAATTAACGATCATGGCAAGAGCTATAACAATGCCCAACAGCGGTTGGTTGAACCAGGCATAAGACAATGCTCCAGCCAGAATCGCAAAGAAAACGCCGTTATAGCCTCCTACAACAGTTTCCTTCCAGAAAATTCTCCATGCATTTGCACTAGTCAGCTCCTTAGTTGCAAGTGCTCGCACCGCGACAGTGAGGGTCTGAGTACCAGCGTTGCCACCCATCGAGGCAACGATCGGCATCAAAATTGCCAGGGCAACAATCTGCTCAATAGTATCTGCAAACAACGCGATTGTTATGGAAGCAATCACTGCAGTAAACAGATTAACCAACAGCCAACTAGACCGCCGACGAGCAGTTTGACCGGCGCTATGAAATAAATCTCCTTCAGCGTTGACACCCCCGAGACGATGCAAGTCCTCTTCATGCTCCTCCTCTATCACGTCAACAACATCATCAATCGTAATCTGACCAATCAAGCGCCCATCCACATCCACTACTGCAGCAGAGGTCAAATCATATTGCTCGAACTGGAACGCAACCTCCTCTTGATCCATTTCAACCGGGAAAAGTTTTTGCTTCGCGGACATAATATCAGCGACTCGAACAGGACGTTTAGCCCGCATAGCCCGGCTTAACGGGACGGCGCCCACGGGTTTGTGTCTCGGATCTACAACAAACAATTCATAAAATTCTTCTGGCAAACTATCGCTGTCGCGAAGCCAATCAATGACTTGTCCTACGGTCCAATATTCGGGAACTGCCACATAGTCACGCTGCATCAGTCTCCCTGCACTGCTTTCCGGATACGATAGTGCTTCCGCGACTAGCTCGCGATCTGCCGGTGGGAGGGCTTCTAGCACGCGCTTTCGTTCATCGACATCCAGATCCTCAAGCACCTCCGCCGCGTCGTCCGTATCCAGCTCTGCCAAATGGGTGGCAAGCATTTCCGGCTCAATCTGCTCGAGGACTTCGTCGCGCACCTGGTCATCCAACTCGGCCAGCATTTCAGGGTCGAGTTCACGCCCAAGCGCATGCACCAGAGCATCTCTTAGTTCTGAGGGCAAAGCCTCAGTGAGATCAGCGATATCCGCCGCGTGGAGCTCACCAATGAAGGCCAAGGCATCGGCTGTTCGCCCTTCGCGCAAAGCATCTGAAACATCACGCACTAAGTCGGTCGACACGACATATGACACCGGCAGAATATCATCCGACATAACAGACCCTCCTGACACGTCGACAGTCCCGCTTGCCCAACCACTTTAGGGGCCGCAACTGCGGCGAAACTCCCCCTTGACCCTGTCACTGCAAGCAAACCTGGCTTCCGTCCGCCCTAAGGCCAGGGCCAGAACGCTCTAAATTGGTGCGGTCGAGAAGACTCGAACTTCCACGGGATTGCTCCCACAGCGACCTCAACGCTGCGCGTCTACCAGTTCCGCCACGACCGCACAATTTAAAACCTAAGCCCAGGCTTATGCTGAGCGGGATAGCAAATCTCCCATCCATGTGCAACACGTGTTAGCCTAAAGGCATGCCTATGATCGAATGGGAAATCACTAATTTTCCTGTCCCCTATGAGGTTTCAGTGGAAACCATGGAGCAGCGGGCCGAGGCTATTAGAGTTGGTTCGGCACGAGAACTCGTTTGGTTACTCGAACATCCGCCAATATATACACGTGGCACCAGTGCCAGCGACAACGAA
>CAJWOI010000127.1 GCA_913044255.1 uncultured Alphaproteobacteria bacterium | reverse complement strand
TCTCACCGGACCAAATAATGATAGCGGCTTCCCATACACACTCAGCGCCGCACACTTTCGAGGCAGATGCGGCACCTGGTACGTTTGATGAAGATTTCGTTACACACGTTACCAACGGAATGATTGCATCTGCCGTCTCCTCGGTGAAATCCACAGAATCAGTCACACTGCGCTATGAAACGGGACAATCCGACCTAGGCGTCAACAAACGATTGCGAACTCCATGGGGGGTGTTGATGACCGCCAATACTTCCGGGGATTATGACCCGGAAGTGGGTGTCCTGATCGCTGAAAGAGCCCCAGGTAATCCTGCCGCAATCGTATGTTGCTACGCCAGTCATCCCATCGGACACCTTCGAAGTGAAATCAGCTCTGATCTGACAGGATTTTTTCGAGATGAAGTAGAAAGTTCTTTTCCAAACTGCATGGCTTTTCATGTCCTTGGCTGCGCGGGCGATATTTCTCCCCGAATGCGCTGGCAAGGTACATCCTATGAAATTGGCAATCCACACACAGGAGCCGGCCGCCATTTGCTCCCAGAAAGCCAATCGAAACAATTCATGGAAACAGCTGGCAAAGAACTCGCTTCCATCGCTATCAGTTTAACTCGCGCACAAACCGCCCCAATTTCACCTACGGTAATAAGTGCACAAATTTCTGAGATCCAACTGCCGTTGCAGGATCCACTACAAGAAAACGTATTCTCTGCTGCATTGTCCCTTCCCCTTAGTCATCGTCATTCTGGGTGGGCCAAATTAATGCTGGAAAAATTATCGCGCGGTGAAGCATTACCCAGAACTCAGTCATATTCGATTCAGATCTGGCGTATCAGTAATCAATTTTGCCTGATTGCGTTAGAGGGTGAAGTTTTCTCTAGCATTGGAATGCAAATAAAAAATGCAATGCACCCAAAGAACTGTCTCATCGTCGGGCATGCGAACAGCTACAAAGGTTACATCCCTACACAAGCTGCAATACAAGAAGGCGGATATGAACCTGAGTCCTTCTACAACGTCAATCTCCCCGCGCCATATGCACTAGAGATGGAGAAAGTTCTCGTTGGCGCGATCACTCGTGAAGCAAAAGAGCAATTCCTTGAATTGGAACCCAGTTAAGTACTCGATCGGTGACCTTGAGCTGGAATCGGGAGAAACCATCCGAGACTGTCAAATATCTGCATGCATTCACGGCAAACCGTCTGAAACTTTAACAAACGTAGTTCTTATAGCGGCATCACTTGGTGGGAATCATCGCCGACTAGATTTTCTGATTGGCCCCAACCGAGCCCTCGATACCAATCGATATTGCGTTATCGCCACAGATGCGCTTGGAAACGGGCTGTCTTCGTCACCAAGCAACAGCAGTCTGCAGTCGGATCTTTCTTTCCCTAAGTTTTCAATACGGGATATGGTGAAGTCTCAGGCACAATTAATAGACCAACTCTCCATATCTAGGATTTTCTGCGTGATTGGTGCTTCCATGGGTGGTATGCAGGCACTGCAGTGGGGTGTGAGTTATCCGGATCGGATGGATTGCCTTGTTGCCTTGACGCCAATGGCTCGCACCTCCGCCTGGTCACAAGCGATTACAACTGTCTCCCGCCAACTCCTGACTGCTGATGAGGGCTGGAAGAATGGTCAAATCTCCATCGAAACCTGGCGCGCTTGGACAGCGCTAATGCAAATCATCGCCTGCAGCACCCCAACGGCCATATCGCATAACTCGCCGGATGATGATCTCTCAAAATTGTTGGACCCCGAACTACAATCTCTAATGACAAATCCGCCGGATCCGCGTGATTGGATTTGGCAGACGCTTGCATACGATCATCATGACGTGGGTACAACTCCGGGTGCTGGAGGAACAACTGTAGAAGCGCTGAACAAAATATCTGTTCCAGTTTTGATTATGGCCGCATCCGGCGATCTCATGAATCCAGAATCTGCTGCAAAATGGGCCTCAAAAAATATACCCAACTGCGCCTACTGTGAGATCCCGTCAGAACAGGGGCACCAAGCTGCAACTTCTGTTCGGGAACTAGAAGTGGGTTTTATGGATGATCAAATAGCGGATTTCTTGAATAAATACTTTGGTTAAGTTGCAGCCAAATCATTCGCCAATACATCTTCTCGATGAGACACTGCCTCTGCGTGTACGGCCTGAGTTTCCTTACTTTCTGAATCTCGAGGCGTTGGCGCTAAAAAGAAATTTCCGTAGTCGTCCTGACCTCGAACAAGATATGCGGTATCAGGTCCACGGGTCTGCCTGACATCAGGCGCAATGTATGTGATGTTATATCCAATGCGGATATCCTCAGAATTATTTGGTTCTGAACTATGAACCACACTGATATCGTGCAAAGACATTTCACCAGGCTGCAACTCCATTGCAACCGCTTGGTCTGTGCCAACATTCAAATCAATTTCCTGGCCTCGAGACAGCATGTTCCCTTCTGCATATCGATGGGCGTGATCGATCTGCCCTTCACGGTGAGTACCTGGCATCATCAATACACAACCGTTTTTACGGTAACTTCTGGTAAATGCAATCCATGCCGTAACAGCTCGCGCGGGCTGTAACCCCCAGAATGTCCGATCCTGATGCCAGGACGTATAACTTTGATCAAATGGATGCTTGATTATGAACGTACTGTTCCACGCCAAAATATTTGGACCCAGAATTTCTTGCACGGCATTAACAATCTGCTTCTCGCAAACCAATCTTGACAACCACGGTTCTAACAAGTGGAGTTGCCAGACATATTTATCGGAAACTTCTGGATCCTCTAATTTTTCTATCAATGTCGTATACAGTAACTTACGATAATTAGCGATCTTATTCTCAGACAATATCTGGATTGGCGCGACAAATCCGTCGCGATTAAAGTTAGTGGCAATTGATTCCATAGGAACAGATTCGTAGACTAAAGATAATTAAAGAAATATCTATATTTCGTTGAAGGACAGGATAACATTTCACTATTTTTCATGACAGAGGAGGCTCAACCATGCACTTGGTCCATCCGAATGAACTGCCCAAAGAAGACTGGGAAGGGTTCCCGTTTCAAACGTTGCTCGACCCTGACGTGGGTGGTCAGTTAGGCGTCTATCTGCTCACTATCAAAGAGTCAAATCCCCATCTGCACGAAGACCTCGATCAAATCTATATTGTTGTAAGCGGTCACGGACAGATGGAAATCGATGGTCAAAGGAAAGAAATCGGGCCTGGATGCTTGGTTCACATCCCGCATGGTAAAACACACTCGTTAGCCCCCACCGGAACCGGATCAGTCACGGTTTACTCGATCAAATATCGCTCACCGTGAAAATTACTGACATAGAAGGATATGTGCTGGATTTTCCCCAGGATCCGCCTTGGGGCTATTCAAAGGGTTGGGTCACTTCGGCTCCCACCCTTTTGATCGAAGTATCAACAGACGAGGGTATTACCGGATGGGGGGAAGCATACGGACCTCCCGAGCCAATCCATGAGTTGATTCAGAATTTATCTGGGCCAAATGTCACAGGCGCCGACCCGTTTGAGACTGAAAAGATCTGGGGCATGCTCCGTCATGAGATAAGAGATCACTCTCAATCTGGAATTGCGATGGCAGCAATTTCTGCCATAGATATTGCCTGCTGGGACATTAAAGGGAAAGCGCTTAATACCCCAGTTTGTAAACTTCTAGGTGGTCCAGTGCATGAAACACTACATTGTTATGCATCGGCCATTCGCTACACAAAAGACCCTGATCAATCTGACGCTCTAACCGATCCTGTCGTTCCAGCTAAGAGGTATCTCGAACAGGGTTTTTCTGCAATAAAACTTGCCATAGGTATGCTGGATATCAGTGAGGACATTGAACGGATAAAGAGCGTTCGCGAATTTCTTCCCTCTGATGTCGACCTGATGATTGATGCCAATCACGCCTACAATTCAAAAACAGCCAAACAACTCGCCAAACAGATAGAGGACTTAGATATCTTTTGGCTCGAAGATCCATTATCGCAAGATGATTTCCCTGGATACAGATCACTGCGAGCTTCAACGTCAATTCCATTAGCCAGTGGTGAAACATTATCTGGACGTCCAGCATTTCGCGACATCCTAGTTGAAGATATTTTTGATGTACTTATTCCGGAAACAGGCTTGGCGGGAGGACTGACTGAAACGAAGAAGATCTTCGATCTGACCGATGTATTCGGTGTTGGATGTACACCCCATGGGTTCGCGAGCGTAATCGGAACTGCAGCGGCGATGCATCTGGCAGCAAGTCATGCGCCAAACCCATTTACAACCGGATCAGAATCACTACCATTTGAATGGACCCCCCCGCCACTTGATCGTTTCGGTAATCTTGCAATCGACCCTCTCCGGTGTGTCGATGGAAAGGTTATCGTTCCAATTGAGCGACCGGGTCTCGGTGTAGAGATTGATCGAGATGCTCTAAGAATGCTCTCCAGAGTTGCCTAATCAACCAAGATGACAAATTCTTTTCTCCGCGGAAAATCAGCGATCGTTACAGGAGGCGCGTCTGGTCTGGGCCACGAAATTGCTATTAGCCTCGCTAAGCGCGGCGCAAACATCGCGATCATGTCGTTGAGTCAAGTTAACCCTGCGAAACTAGCTTCGGAATTGAAATACTTCGCATCTACAGATGACATTGAGAATACTAAAAGGGAAATTGAATCACTTGGCGTTAAATGTTTGATTTTTGATGGCGATGTAAGCTGCCAAGAGGATGTACTTCGAATGGCTGAAACAAGTTTCGATAGATTTGGCAGCGTCGACATACTCGTCAATAATGCTGCGACCAACTGCATACATAGAATTCTTAATCACGACAACAACACATGGAAACGGGTCATAGACGTTAACCTTTACGGCAGTTATCTCTGTGCCCGAGAAATTCTGCCTTTTATGATTCAATCCAACTGGGGTCGAATCATTTCGATAGCATCAACTAATGCCCACATTGGGACTGCTGAATACAGTGCGTACGCAGCATCGAAACATGGCTTGTTGGGCTTCAATAAGTCGTTGGCCCAAGAAGTGGCAGAACACCAGATTACTGCAAATACGATCAGCCCCGCTGGAATCGAAACTCCGTCAGGCCGCATGCATTTGCAGAAGTGGGCTGAACGTGAAAACTTACAAGAGGACGTTATGCGGAAAAAGTACTTGGACAGTTACCCGCAGAAACGATTTGTACCAGCTGAGGAAATTTCAGCTTTAGTTGTGTTTCTATGTCGTATTGAAGCGGCTGCCATCAACGGAGAGGACATCGCTATCACTACAGGGGCACCTTTTTAGAGAGAACATACAAAAAATGGACTTAGGATTACAAGGTCGGCGGGCTGTCGTTACTGGGGGCAGCAAGGGAATTGGAAAGGCGATTGCCTATGAACTCGCGCTCGAAGGTGTGGACGTTGCAATTTGCGCACGGGGGAACACTGAACTCCAGGTGACTGCCAGTATGTTGAGAGATAAAACAACAAGGAATATTTTTGCCAATGCACTGGATGTGACGGTCAAAGGCTCTGTTGATGAATTCATTGCAAAAGCAGCTCAAGAATTTGGGGGATTAGATATTTTGGTCAACAACGCGGGCAGTCCTGTAACCGGCACATTTGAGGAAGTTGATTTAGATCGGTGGCGACAAGACTTAGATGTTAAGTTATTTGCGCCAATATACTGCATCCAAGCAGCTCTACCCTATTTAAAAGAGAGTGATCAGCCTCGAATAATTAACATCAATTCAATTGTTGGAAGACAATCGACCCCTGACTACATCGCCAACAGCACCGACCGAGCTGCATGCTTAGGATTCAACAAAGTGCTTTCTGATAACTTGGCCAAATATGGCATTCTTGTGAATAGTATCAATCCAGGCAATGTAAAAAGTGAAGCTTGGGACAGCACAATTGAGTACTTTGCGCCCGAAGAAGAGCTCGAACAATGGTATAAAACAGTATCAAAAGATACGCCCTTGGGACGGGTCGCAGAGGCCGATGAAATTGCTGCATTAGCAACATTCTTGGCCAGCAAGCGAGCAGGGTATATCACCGGCGCTTCAATTGATATTGATGGTGGGCTGACCCGATATATCTAACAGATAGCTATAGTCTCCTATCTTTCGACTGGTACCAAAATTCTCTGATGACCACAGGAAACCTCAATGTTCGTTATTACAAGTTATATCTTCATAATTACAATCTTGGTCCTACGGAAGACTGCATAGATCTAGATACAACTGACACTGCACTCCTTGCTGTTGACGTCGGGGGCATGGGCCATTCGATGATGCTGGAAAAGGAAAATGAAGTAATCTCGGAGCATATTCTTCCGACAATGAATGCCGCCCGTAGGGTTGGAATACCTGTTGTCTATGTAAATAATTCTGCCCCGAAAATAGAAATTCAGCGCAGTGAGTTAGGGAAAATCTCAGAGAGAAGTCACGATTTGTTGTGGGAAGAATGGGGTTCGGAAGATACAGTCGACCCCAAAGAATATGTTTACGGTAATTCAAAAGCATTAAAAATCCCGACTCTTATCGAGCCGCAATCAAAGGATTATTTTCTTCGAAAGCACTCCTATAGTGGATTTTTCGACACCCGACTCGATGGACTCCTGAGAAATCTTGGAATTAAAACTCTGATCTGCGTTGGATTTTCACTCGACGTATGTCTTCACTCGACGATGATTGATGCTATGAATTTAAATTATCAGGTTGTGTTGCTTCGCGATGCTACTCTAGCCCAAGAACTACCTGACGATGTTGAAGATCTGTCTTTCACCAAACGTCTAATCACATTGACCGAGTACGCGATTGGCTACACTGCCTCGTCGCAGTCGTTCATTTCGGCATGTAGCAGGATTTCAGACTGACAAACAGCACACTCTGGACCTAACTCATAATGCCCAACAACGCCAATAATCCGGTTCACCTACTTGAAAGAAATGGTTATTTCATCGAAAACGATCTTTTGTCTGCAATGGATTTACAACCTTTAATTCGAGATATAGAAAATGAGATTGACAATAATTTGATCAATCGCCGCGTATCGGTCGATACGATGAAGGCAGAAGACGCTTCTTTCGAAAAACGTCTACACAAATTAGAAACAGAAATTGACAATGGTTTTATGATTCGAAAATCGGTAACTGGGAAGCATCTTAAATCTGCAGGGCTATTGGACCTTGTCAATAATAAGAAACTTCTAGATATTGTTGAGGGACTCGTTGGGCCAGAAATACTTTTTCATCCTCAATACAATATTCAAGCCAAAATGCCTTTTGAACATCAATCACAGATCCCATGGCACCAGGATCTTTGGTTTCTTGATCGAGAAGCCGAACGAACACCTATGGTGAATCTATGGATTCCCCTTGTGAATGTAACAATTGAAAATGGATGTCTAGAGATGATTCAAGGGAGCCACAACCTAGGCCTGAGAAAACACCAACAATTGGCAGGCTATCCTGGAGATCACATAGGAATATCCGATATCGGAT
>CAJWOI010000126.1 GCA_913044255.1 uncultured Alphaproteobacteria bacterium | reverse complement strand
TCCGTCCTTTCATGAAGGGGTCGACATCTTTTCGCCGCCAGGATCTTGAGAAGCTTCACCTGCTAGATGGAGCCGTTATGGCTGTCCGAAGAAGCGTATTGGATGCGACTTCGGACATTTCAAGTATACACCAGTATCTTAGGGGAAACGTAGTGGCCGTTGTTTAGGAGAAGGAGTATGGTATTGAAATCGATGAAGAAAAGGATTTCCTGTTCGCGGAAGCTGTCCTCAAAACGATTAAATTGAAAGCCTGATGGATTTAAGGGTTCCCTTAAAACCATAGGTGTGGGAGCAGTTACAATGTTGTCGGTCACTGTTTTTATTGAAATAGTAACTTGATGATGGTTCTATATTTTTGTCAAAACGAAAAGGGAAATAGGTGTGAACGTAGAAGAAAAATTAAAGTTAATCGACGAAATTGAAAGCATTCGCACAAAGAATAATGTTAACTGGATGGACTTACTTAGGCTGGCTTTTAAGGTGGCGCCTGATGAAGCAAAAATATTAGTGCGTAGAATAAATGAAGATGATAAGCGAATATCTGATCTTTTTGCCAAATTGGGAGAATGATACACTGGGATTAAAGATAGATGGGTGTCTGATAGGTGCGGGTTATGAACTATATATCATAAGGGGGGTTTCTTGATGCAGTACTGTACTGAGTGCGTTTATCCAGCCGTTTCCTTCGCGCCCTTGCTATTTGATGAGGACGGGGTGTGTAGCGGATGCAGGGTAAGGAAGCAGGCGGAGCATGTTGACTGGGATGAGCGAAAGCGTCTACTGGGAGAGGTGTTGAACGAATACAAAACCGATGGTTCCAACTATGACTGTATTATCCCGGTCAGTGGGGGAAAGGACAGTTACTTTCAAACCCACGTAATTACTTCGGTGTTCGGGTTAAAACCCCTTTTGGTTACCTATCATGGAAATAATTTTCTGGAGTGTGGGCAGAGAAACCTTGAGCGGATGCGAGATGTTTTTGATGTCGATCATCATATTTTTTCTCCTTCTGTCCAGCTGTTAAAAAAAATCAATCGTCTGGGTTTCAAAAAAATGGGCGACATGAACTGGCACAACCACTGCGGGATATTTACCTATCCGGTTCAGGCTGCCGTGAAGTTCAAAGTGCCGCTGATAATCTGGGGAGAACATGGCTACACCGACCTCGGTGGGATGCACTCCATAAAAGACTCTGTCGAAATGACTGCCCGATATCGTCTGGAGCATGCCTGCAGGGGATTTGACTGGCACGACATGATTGACGAAGAAGAGGGAATCACTGAAAAGGACCTGCTGTGGGCGAAATATCCCACCGATGACGAGCTGGGGGATTTGGGAATCCGGGGTGTATATATCAGCAACTATATGGATTGGGATGGCTACAAAAACTACGTATTGTCACGCGACCTTTATGATTGGCAAGAGCACCCCGAGCCGTTTGAGCGAACCTACCGGAGTTTTTCCAATATGGACGATATGCACGAGAATGGGATCCACGACTACTTGAAGTACGTCAAGGTTGGCTATGGAAGGGCAACGGACCACGCCTGCAAAGACATTCGCTGGGGAAGAATGACGCGGGAAGAGGGTATTGAGATGGTGCGAAAATACGATCATGTTAAACCCCGGAAGGATCTGGAGCGATGGTTGACATATGTCGATATGTCCGAGGAAGAGTTTGACACTATTTGCGATACTTTCCGAGATAGAAGGGTGTGGCGAAAACAAAACGGATCCTGGGTCAAGGACAATATTTGGGATGAGAGCATCCAGTGCAGTACTTCAACGAAAGTCCCGAAAGAGCCCGCGTCAATACCGACTACTTAGGACCCTTTTGGATTCGGCTTATAGATCACATAACATTGATTCACTCCGTAAAAAGAAATAACGATGGTTAAATGATTTAATCAAGGCGGCCTACGCGGGCGTACGTCTTCAAGTGAAAACGTGTCAGGAGTTGGTTTCAGCTTCCTGGGTTTGCTCCTATTAACCCAAAAATCACCACGATTAGGATAAGAATTAGAAACATCCGTATAACCATCACCCTGCCACAAAAATTATCTCAAACATCGATGGGTCAACGCAGGTCAAAAATTTTTCTACTAGAAACTCTGTCCGTAGGGCATCTGTTTCTGGCATTTTTGCTACGCCTTTGGGGTTCGGTCCATTATGCGCGTCCAGGGGGTTGCCTAGCAAATCCTGAGGTGATAGCAAGGTTGGACAATTTCGGGATCAAGATACTTAATTATGACAACGCCTCAGAGTATATTATTAAGAATCATAGTCTTATCCAAGCCAGAGTTGCCAATCTGGTATTTGAAGAAATTTTTTCTCCAGACTCTCGCTTTGATGTTTTGCGGAATTTGTTTATGAATATAGAAAATTTTGACCAGAAGTTTCGCATTGTCATCCAGATGGCCTTACAAGGCTACCTGGGTTATACCCCGAAGTTGATGCTTTGGGCCGAACATTTCAAGAAAGACGGAGAGGTGATCCTGGTTTCATCCAATCTATTTATTTCAGTGATTGCGCGGAACGCGCGTTTTGGTTTTGGGAGTTTCTATCCGTCGGGGTGCTGGTATCTATTCATGCCGTTCCAGTTTGCTGCTTGGTTTTTGAAAAAGGGATGGATTCGATTGCAAAAGGTATTAGCCAAACCCTCTGCTACGGCACCTTTGCGGAAAAGCTGTTGCGAGGTCAAAGAATCAGATCTGTCAAAGTATTCAGTTTTATTTTTTCCACACAAAGGTGTGGCCTATACTGGTTTGTTTACAAAATCACATTATTATTCCAATGATCCGCGCAGTCCTTTTTACGATAAAAACATGCTTCATGTCGAGACACACGGTTTCCCGCCGGACATGACAGAGGCCCAACGAAGAGACATCGTTGATTTCAATATCGACCGCGAACTCCCGTTTTATTTTTTATCCCCGCAGGGACTCAGCAACAAGTTGAGACCCGCTCTTCAATTCGGCCGGTTTCTTGTAGATCACTTGGCCGACATGCTGGCACTCGCAAGGCGTCACAAGCTTTTTGCCTTTATTCTACTGAGCCAGATCTATTCACGATATCGATTCTATCTCCAGTCTTTGGACAAAATGCAGAATGCACGCGTGGCGGTGGTAGGTTATGATCAATTATTTCCAAAGACTTTGGCGCTGGCGTTGGGCACCCTCAATATCGTTACCGTTGCTGTTCAGGAAAGGTATCAGGGGGCTCATCAGACGGCGTACGGTGTCATTTTGGATCACTATCTAGTGGCTTCCGAATATATAAAACACACCATAGAAAAAAATCCTACATTTGCGTGCGCTTCTATGAAGGCCATCGGGCAAATTCGAGTAGACAAAATCTACGAATTTCAGAGAAATTGCGATCCAGACAAAGAGCTCAAGCGAATATCGGAGTTGAAGCGTGAACGGCGCATTGTTTTGGCGCTGGATTTTCATTCGGTAGAAACCGTAATGGAAAATTTTCTTTCACTATTCGACAATTGGAGGTACAACGCGGAGTTTTATCTCCACTTGATTAAGCTCGCGGCCGAGTTCACGGATGTGCATTTTATTATTCGAGGTAAATCAGATACTTGGACTAGACTCGATTACTTTAAGGAGGTTTATCAAAGGATCAAGGCCACGCCTAATATGGAGGTTCACCAGAATTACGAGGAGTACGATTTATCCTATAAACTCGCCGCTGTCGCCGACTGCGTTATCGCCAAGCACACTTCATTGGCAGAGGAAGCGCTCGCGGCTAAAATACCGGTCTTGGTGCATGACATATGTGGACAGTCAACGGGGGCTTTCAACAAGCAATTTAATCCGATGGAGTTGCCGATTTATGTAAACTCCTACGAGGAACTGAGTTTGAAACTGAGGGAGATCCTGAACGGCGAATCGTTTTTCCACGGAGAGAAGTTTGAGGAAAAGATCTGCCAGTTGTATGGGAATTTTTTTGACGGCAAAGTCCAGTATCGGGCTCACGAAGAATTGAGGCGAATTTACGAAGAGGCAGAACAAACCAAGGAACCAGATTATAAAATATAATTAATGAAACAACTTTCAGACAAAGTGGGAACCGCCGCAAGAAAAGTGCTGTTTTTGGGCTATAACCAAAAACAAACAAAACTAATTGAAGCACTTATTTCTGACGGGCACGAGGTTTGGCATTGCGATCACAAGATAACCTGTACCGACGGCTACGACATTGCGATTAGTTTTGGTTATAAGTATATTTTGAAAGAGAATGTTGTGAATAATAATTCGTGCCCAGTCGTCAATCTACATATAAGTTATCTGCCCTATAATAGAGGGTGCCATCCAAATTTTTGGTCTTTTTTTGATGGTACGCCAAGTGGTGTAACAATACACCTTGTTGATAAAGGCATCGACACCGGCGATATCCTGTTTCAAAAATACGTCAACTTTAGCGTAGAAGAGAAAACCTTCAGTCAAGCTTATAAGCGTTTAGTTAGTGAGATTGAGGCGTTGTTTATCAAGAATAAAGAGTCCATCATTTCGAAAAATTTCAAAGCTACCCCTCAGCGAGGGAAAGGGACATATCATGAATTAGCTAATTTTCCAAAGGAGTTCGGAGGATGGGATCTGGTTGTTTCTGATGAAATAGATCGACTTGATAACCTTTTGGGCGGGCAGATTGATCAGAAATTAAAGGTAATTGATGAGATTAAAAAAAGTGCGGAAAGCGAATAGTATAAACTGGATGGATCTGCTCAGGTTTGTTTTTCTACGTCTCCAATAAAGCGAGAAAGATCGTAAGGAGGGTTGGCTCCGATGATAATCTAATATTCAGAACTATTTAGTGAGTTAGGGTGGTGAAATGAGCGGGTTTTCGATAAATAGCAAATTGATCGGAATGGGACACCCTCCTTATATTGTGGCCGAGATGTCCGGCAACCATAACGGGGATATCGATCGCGCTTTCATGCTCATTGAAGCCGCGAAACAGGCTGGTGTCGATGCCATCAAATTCCAAACCTATACCGCCGACACACTCACTATCGATCACGACGGCCCCGAATTTCGTGTTCAAGGCGGGCTTTGGGATGGGCGTAGCCTTTACGAGCTTTATCAGGAGGCCTCTACGCCTTGGGAATGGCACGAGCGGCTCTTCGCAAAATGCCATGAGCTCGGTCTCACTTTTTTCAGCACGCCCTTTGACGAGAGCGCCGTTGATTTCCTTGAAGACTTGAATGTTCCCGCCTACAAGGTAGCCTCCTTCGAAGTTGCCGACCTGCCTCTGATTAAAAAAATCGCTGCGACCGGAAAGCCCATGATCATTTCTACGGGCATGGCTTCCGAGCAGGAAATCGCTGAGACCGTCACCACCATACGCCGTTCCGGCTGCTCGGAACTGGCCCTTCTGCATTGCGTCAGCGCTTATCCAGCACCCGTAGAAGAAATGGACCTGCAAACCATCCCCGATTTGGCGGAGCGCTTCGGTGTGGTAGCCGGCCTTTCCGATCATACCCTTGGGATTGCGGCCGCGGTAGCCGGCGTGGCTCTTGGTGCTTCTCTCGTCGAGAAGCATTTTACCCTGCGCCGCGCTGACGGCGGGCCCGACGCCGCCTTTTCGCTGGAACCGGGGGAGCTAAAACAGTTGTGCGAACAGTGCCGGATTGCCTGGAGTGCGCGTGGACGGGTGAGTTACCACCGTAAATCCAGCGAGCAGGCCAATCTGGTTTTTCGTCGGTCCCTTTACGTCGTAAAAGATGTAGCCGCCGGCGAGGCCTTCACTGTGGATAATCTACGAAGTATTCGGCCCGGCTACGGTTTGGCGCCGAAACATCTTCCTGAAGTTTTGGGCAAAACGGCGGCCAAAGACATCCGGCGTGGCACCGCCCTCAACTGGTCCTTTATCGCGAATAAGTGTAGAACCACCTAAGTGGTAGGGGGTCGTGTACGGTGATAGACAGAAACCTTCTTCAACCCTTGAATTTTTGGAGCGTGTTTTGGTTCGATCCAAACTAAAAACTCTTTCTATTCTAGTCGCAGGAAGGTGGAGTACCCTGCTTTTCCTTTATCTAACCATTCTGGTCTGCGCCGGGTTAGAATCGTTCGGGATCGCTTCATTTTACCCGCTTGTCGATATCCTGCAGGACGCAAGCAAACTGGCCTATTATGAGTCACGTTTATTTGCTCTGTTCCCCAGACTCGAACCTGTTTTGGGTGGTTCTTCGTTTGTCACCTACATTCTATTATCAGTTGGCGCACTTTTTGTTGGCAAAAACTTGATTTTTGTACTGGCTACTTACAAAAATAACCGGTTGCTTACCGATTTGTTTTGCTCTTGGATTACCCGGATTTTTCGGAACTATCTCAAAAAACCCTATTCTTTTTTTGTGGAACACCAGGCTGGGGATCTCATTCAGCGTCAGCTGATGCAGACCCGAAATACCGCGACTGCTCTGAGCGAGCTGCTTAAGTTGTTCGCTGCCTTGGTCACTGTCGTGCTCCTGTGCGTTCTTCTTTTGACAATTGTTCCCGGGGGTATTCTGGTTATTGTCTTGGTCGTGGCGGCTATTTTTTTTGTTGTTATGATTCTGTCGCGTCGGCGGCTTTACGATACTGGCGTTAACATTGTCGAGATGGAGAAGAGAGGGTTCGCCTTGGCTACCGAAGCGCTTTCTGGTATCCGGCAGATTAAGATTTTTGGTGCCGAGGAGCATTACACCGATCGTCTCCAGGTTATCTGGGAGAGGTTTGGTAGACATATGGTGTTGCGTAATTTTTTCACGGCCTTACCGCGACCAGCGCTGGAAACTCTGCTAGTGATCTGTGGTCTCCTGGTCATGCATGCCTTTTTGGATGGCTCTGGTCGGGAAGGCACGCAGTTGATGCCAATGTTCACCGTGTTGGGTGTGGCGTTGCTCCGCATGTTGCCGCTGATTGCTGGAGCCAGCTCTCAGATTATGAACGTCGCCTCGACATGGCATTCGGCGGAGGTGGTAGCAGCGCTTTTGGCGACTGAGACGCCAACGACACCGGGCAAAGTTTTGCCACTTTTCCGGCAATCGCTGGTCGTGGAGCATGTCAACTTCTGCTACAAGGAGCAAGAACCGGTTTTAACTGACATCAATATGGAGTTTCAGCAGCAACGCTTCTATGGCATCGTGGGGGCTTCGGGTAGCGGTAAATCGACTCTAATTGATTTGCTCACTGGTTTTTATGACCCGCAGCGAGGCCGGGTATTGGTCGACGGGGTGGATCTGATGGGTGTCGATATGCATTCTTGGCGCGCGCAATTGGGGGTGATCAGCCAGGAAACGTTCCTTTTTAGTGGTACGATGGAGGACAACATCTGTTTTGGAATTGACGCTGAAAAGCGGGATCTCGAACGCATGCGCGAAGCGGCTCGTATTTCTTACGCCGATGAATTCATCCAGCAACTGCCAGAAGGCTACCAGACCCTAGTAGGGGAGCGGGGGATTAAGCTTTCAGGCGGGCAGCGTCAGCGTCTGGCAATCGCCCGCGCCATTTATCGGGACCCGCCCATCCTGATTTTGGATGAAGCCACCAGTTCGCTTGATCGTTTGT
>CAJWOI010000125.1 GCA_913044255.1 uncultured Alphaproteobacteria bacterium | reverse complement strand
AAAAACTCAAGCCGTTTTTGCATTGCGCGGTAAAATTTTGAATGTGATGAGCGCAACACAGGATAAACTACGCGGCAACAAAGAACTCTCCGACCTCGTTTTGGCTCTCGGTTGCGGGACTCGGGAGAATTATAGTAACGCAAAACTTCGGTACGAGCGGGTTGTTATAATGACGGATGCAGACGTTGACGGGGCTCATATCTCTTCATTATTAATGACCTTTTTCTATTGCGAGATGCCTGAATTGATTAACGAAGGTCACCTGTTTCTCGCGCAGCCACCGCTTTATCGAGTAAACCGGGGCGCAAACACGGAATATGCTCAGGATGATACGCACCTAGAAGAATTACTTTCAACGAAGTTCAAGGGGAAAGTGGATGTAAGTCGCTTTAAGGGGCTTGGTGAAATGCCACCAGCACAATTAAAATCAACAACGATGGCTCCCAGCACACGCACCTTGCTTCAGATCACAGATAGTACTCAAACTAAAAAAATAACGGCACAAAGAGTCGAAGCATTGATGGGGCGGAGCCCAGAACACCGACTCAGTTTTATCCAGGAGCATGCAAAATTTTTCAGTGAACTCGATGTTTAAAAATGTTATTTAGCAAGAAAACGTACAAAATAAAGGGTACGTTACGAGCAACAACAATAAACCGATGATAGGTCGTATCAAACCGATTAACTCTTTCATAGAGCTTCATATTTTACTATAAGCGGGTTGCTATCATCATTGACACGCCATCATAACCACATGTATATGGCCCTACCGGTTTTTACTACATTGCGAAATAGTGACCCATCATTCTCCTTCCTATTGTTTTACGCGCCTCAACGGACATAGATGTCGTTCGACCAACTAGGGCTTGGCCCGGATATTTTAAAAGCTGTTGCGGACGCTGGTTACACCGTCCCGACACCGATTCAGATGCAGGCAATACCGATAGTCTTACAAGGGCGGGATGTGCTGGGCTGCGCACAAACTGGAACTGGTAAGACTGCATCCTTTACACTGCCAATGATAGAAGCGTTATCAAAAGGCCGAGCTCGGGCGAGAATGCCGCGCTCCCTTGTATTAACACCGACACGGGAACTTGCTACCCAGATATCACAAAATTTTGCTACCTACGGAAAATACCACAAACTTACAATGGCTCTGCTGATTGGTGGTGTGTCTACAGATGAACAACAACGGAAGTTAGGCCGAGGCGTTGACGTCCTAATAGCAACACCTGGTCGGTTGCTTGATCTATTTGAACGGGGATCATTATTGCTCAATGACGTAAAGTTCCTAGTGATAGACGAAGCCGATCGTATGTTGGATATGGGCTTTATTCCAGATGTTGAAAAAATTGTTAATCTGCTGCCAAAAATAAGACAGACCACTATGTTTTCGGCGACCATGCTGCCGGAAATTCGTCGCCTAGCAAGCAAATTTCTACTTTCGCCTGTAGAAGTAGCCGTTTCAGTTCCGGCGTCTACCGCTGAAACAGTTGACGAATATTTGGTAGAAGTTTCATCTAGGGATAAGAACAAAGCACTTCGCACTCTGTTACAGAATGAACAAGTCGAAAATGCGTTAATTTTTTGTAATCGAAAAAAAGACGTAGATCTTCTGAGCCGCTCTCTTCGACGCCATAAATTTGATAGCGCATGCCTTCACGGAGACATGGCCCAGTCAGCCAGGGAAGAAACCTTAGCCTCCTTTAAATGTGGTACGATCAAATTACTTGTAGCGACGGATGTGGCAGGTCGTGGCCTTGATATCCGGGGGTTAAGTCACGTGTTCAATTTTGATGTCCCTCTCCATGCCGAAGACTATGTTCACCGAATCGGCCGAACTGGTCGAGCCGGAAAGGCTGGGTGCACTTTTATGATAGCTACTCCTGCGGACAAAAAATACGTACTAGCCATTACAGAACTTATTGGTCACACCATCTCCCACAGGGCTGCAGAAAATGTCCAAAGGACATCACCAAATGAGCTAATTGAGACTGTGGCAAAAACACCTCCATTGCGGAAACAATTTGAAAAATCGGCTAGCAAACGCGGAAACACGGGACGGGAGGCCGAAAAAACTGAACACAACAAACTCCATCGAGAGAAACAAAAAATTGTTGCTTCAATACCTGATAGGAAACCCGCAGAAACCGCAAAAAACTCAATCAAATCTACGACATCGCAAAAAAATAAAACAACTACGGCCGGTTGGGGTGATCACATACCAGCTTTCATACAGCTCCGTAGTCACATCTCAAATTGATAGGATTGTGATGTGTTCGTGATATTAACTTTCTTTTAGTAATACGTCGTATGTCTGTTGCGTTCGACACTGTTATACACGGCGGTACATTAGTCACCCACTATACAACCGAAAAATCCGACATAGGTATTTCCGAAGGGAAAATTACCGCCATCGGAACTGTTCCCAAAAGCACTGCCAAGGAAAATATTGATGCACGAGGACTACACGTACTTCCCGGAGTGATCGATAGCCAAGTTCATTTCCGTGAACCCGGAAACGAGCATAAAGAGGATATGGAAAGTGGGAGTAAAGCAGCGATATTAGGTGGCGTCACGACCGTGTTTGAAATGCCAAACACGGCTCCCCCTACGACAACAGTTGCATCGTTCAATGACAAGTTATCGCGCGCGCGCGGACGTTACCTCTGTGACTACGGTTTTTTTATCGGTGCCTGCGAGGAAAACATTCGAGATCTTTCTACGCTGGAAAAACTTCCAGGATGTGTAGGCGTAAAAATTTTTATGGGGTCTTCGACCGGAACATTGTTAATCCCTGACGACCACCTCTTGAGAGAGGTACTGGCATCGGGTACCAGGAGGGCCGCTGTACATGCTGAAGATGAGGAAAGGTTGAATGCACGCCTTCCCATAAGAAATTCTGGTGGAGGGCCGGAGTTACACCCCCAATGGAGAGATGTAAAAACCGCATTGCTTGCCACAGAACGTTTGATAAAGCTCGCCCGTATCTGCGAAAGGCCGGTACACGTACTTCATATAACAACCCGCGATGAGATCGCGTTCCTACGAAATGCAGGGGACATCGCCACCGCGGAGTGCACACCACAACATCTCACTCTGTCCGCTCCTGAGTGCTACGAACACCTTGGTACCTACGCGCAAATGAATCCCCCAATTAGGGATGAGGAACACCGCATGGGTCTGTGGCAGGGAATAGCGGACGGCACAGTGAACGTGATCGGCTCCGATCATGCACCCCATACCAAAGCCGAAAAAGACTTGGGATATCCAGATAGTCCGTCCGGCATGCCGGGCGTTCAAACGCTCCTACCTATCATGTTGGACCATGTGAATGCGGGCCGTCTTACTCTAGAGAGGCTCGTTGAGCTAACAAGCGCGGGCCCCTCCCAGTTATATGGCACCACCCAAAAAGGCATTATCAAAATTGGATACGATGCTGACCTAACGTTGGTCGATTTGAACCGAAAAATGACCATTTCCAAGGACTGGATTGCTAGTAAGTGCGGCTGGAGCCCATTCTTAGAGAAGAAAGTTAAGGGTTGGCCAGTGGCCACCATTCTTCGTGGGAACGTTGTTATGCGTGATGATCAAATAATTGGGGGACCAATCGGCAAGGCGGTTGCGTTTGGTAACCCATAAGATAGCGATGAATAACCTAGTGGCAGTCCCCCCACGGCGCGTTACCCTCACTCTAGTGGTAGCTCTAACTTTGGCTGCTGGCGGCGTGGGAAAACTCTCATGGGCGCAGAACTTCCACGTTCCTGATGGTTACGCCTCAGAAAAGAAATACGACAAGACAGATTCTGGAGAAATAGTCACGATTCTTAAAATTCGCCCTATCGAGGGTAACTTTACACACCTAAGCGCCATGTCACTGCGCCCAGTTCTTCAACCCATCACCGATCCAACCGTATGGCTCCACAACCGAATGAGGCTGGTGATTGATGGCAATAAACTGCTCGAAGAAATATTCGATGATCCAGACAGCCCATTTGCTGGTGACGAACTCACGGAAATGAGAAACCTCCTTGAGAGGTCGCTAAACGAACTTTCTCGATTGGCGGAGTGGCCCCTCAAATATTGTGATCCCATAACGCGAGGGGATAGCTCTGGCGGTGCATATTTCCAACTATCTTGTCATTATTCGATCGGACCTGTAACACAGTACCTATTGATACGTCTCCATCATGCCAACGGCGCATGGTATCAGACAACTGTTCGTACCATGAACAAACGACGCTTACGTCACTTCATTGCTATCTCTAATTCCTTCCATCTGAAGTGATTGAACTCCGTCATTAACACACAGCCTTTGAGATCTTTAAATGCCAACAAAATTAGCTTCAGACGATAGTGTCACAGCTACACTTCCCCGATTTGATTGGGCCGATCCGTTCCTACTTCAGGATCAGTTAACGGAGGAAGAACGTCTCGCTCTCAGCACCGCAAGGTCGTTCGCCCAGGATCATTTGATGCCGGGCATTGTTGAGGCCAATCGGAACGAAAAATTTGACCGCACCGTAATGACCAAGATGGGTGACCTTGGGTTACTTGGATCCAATCTTCATGGATACGGCTGCGCAGGGGCTAGCTCAGTTGCCTACGGACTAATCGCAAGAGAGATTGAAAGGGTTGATTCATCGTACCGCTCGTGTCTAAGCGTGCAAAGTAGCTTGGTTATGTGGCCTATTTTAACCTACGGAACGGAGGAGCAAAGGAAACGATTTCTGCCCGCTCTTGCTCGGGGTGAGCTTATTGGGTCGTTTGGTTTGACCGAGCCAGACTATGGTTCAGATCCAGGAGGAATGACCACACGTGCGAGAGGATTAGACGGTGGATACATCATAAATGGGACAAAAACATGGATCACCAACAGTCCAGTTGCCGACGTCATGGTTATCTGGGCCAAGGATGAAAAGGATCAGATCCGTGGTTTCATCGTGGAACGTGGAATGGATGGGCTATCAACGCCAAAAATTGAGGGAAAATTTTCTTTACGTGCTTCGCCGACGGGACAGATCATTTTAGAAGATGTTTTTGTCCCTAATACCAACGCCTTTCCAGACATTCGCGGACTAAAAGGCCCGTTTGGATGTCTAAACAACGCCCGCTATGGAATTGGATGGGGCGCTCTAGGGTCCGCTGAATTTTGTTGGCATTCGGCTCGTCAGTATGTCCTAGACAGGGAACAATTTGGGCGGCCACTTGCCGCCAATCAGCTAGTGCAAAAAAAGCTGGCTGACATGCAGAGCGAGATCTGTATTGCCCTGCAAGCCTGCCTTCGAGTTGGTCGTCTCAAGGATGAGGGCAGAGCAACGCCGGAAATGATTTCCATCATTAAACGAAACTCTGCAGGAAAATCCCTTGAAATCGCACGGACCGCTCGGGACATGCTTGGTGGCAACGGAATATCCGATGAATATCACGTCATCCGTCACGTCATGAACCTTGAGGCAGTTAACACCTACGAAGGCACCCACGACATCCACGCATTAATTTTGGGTCGGGCCCAAACTGGAATACAGGCGTTTACGGGGTAAATGCTATGTACCAATAATGGGAAGGCACAATTTTATTTTTATTGTCAACGTGTAGACTGGCTACAATTTACTTGTCGATGACAGCGGATGTAGTTATCCGCTGATTTTTTTGATTATGGCTGAATAATCAAGATTCTGATTACCATTCTCCTCAAAAGATGTATAGAGCGCAGCCGCTTCGCGTCCCAGTGGGGTCGAAGCGTCAACTGACTTCGCCGCGACCTGGGCAAGTCGCAGATCTTTTGCCATCATTCCCACTGAAAAGCCAGCCTGAAAGTCGCGGTTTGACGCTGCAGTTTCGACTATCCCCGGTACGGGCAAATGATTTTGCATAGCCCAACAGCTTCCCGAAGCAGTAGAAATGATGTTGAACAAGGTTTTTGGATTCAGCCCAAGCTTCTGACCCATTACAAAAGCTTCTGAAGTCGCAATTATAGAGATGCCCAACATCATGTTGTTGCAAATCTTTGCAGCTTGTCCGCTTCCACTCTCTCCGGCATGAACAATATTTTTCCCCATCACTTGAAGCACAGGCCGGGCACGTTCAAGGACTTTTTCCGGCCCGCCCACCATAAAAGTCAACGTCCCTGCTTCGGCCCCTGCTACTCCCCCCGACACGGGTGCATCTAGCATATCTAAATCTCGCGCCGCCGCCTCTGTCGCCACCAATCGTGCGTTCTCCACATCAATCGTAGAACAGTCAATCAATAAAGTACCTTTTGAAACGTTAGCGATAAGCCCGCCATCGGATCCGTAGACAGCGCGCACGTGTTCGCCTGCAGGCAACATTGTAATTACAGTTTCGGCATCCTTCACTGCTTCCCTTTGTGAAGACGCCACGGTTCCGCCAACCGATACCACTGATTCAAGTGCGCTTATTGACTGGTCATAGGCGACGACCGTATGCCCTGCCTTGGCCAAATTTCGGACCATAGGAAGTCCCATGTTACCCGTACCGATAAAACCAATGATCATGATAAGGCCCTTTCCATAACGACATATGCAGTGAAAAGTTCAGAAACTAGTTAAAATCGAGATCCCCACCGGCCAGCGGGAGGAAATACCGCTCCACCGCTTCCCTCGTCACCGATGAAATATTGCTGGGCCGCCAGCGTGGCTGATTGTCCTTTTCAACAACGACAGCACGCACACCCTCATAAAAATCATGGTTCTCCATAAATCGAAGTGCCAGTCGTAGCTCCATCACCATACATGCCTCGAAGTCCAGAGACTTTCCCTCCCGCAGTTGACGGAAAGTTACTCTAAGGCTAGTTGGTGATTTCTCCCGAATTTTACTCGCCGTCAGTCTTGACCAATCGTCACCGTATGTATCAAGGGAAACCAGAATTTGATCCAATGAATCTTTGGAAAAACATTCATCGATAGCGGCCCGATTTTTCGTCAACGTTTCATCCTGAAATGCCATACTAAAACCCGAAAGAATGGTTTTTACCTCGAGAAATGCTGTCTTCCCTGGACTAATTTTTCCCAACGCCTCGATCAGCATGTCCACCGAATTCATCGGAACATAATGGGTGGATATACCTGCCGTCAGACTGTCTCCTGACTTAAGTCTTGCTCCGCTGAGTCCCAGATACATACCTATGGCCCCTGGACAACGCGGTAAAAAATAACTGCCGCCTACGTCCGGAAAATAGCCGATACCGGTTTCCGGCATAGCAAATAATGTCCGTTCCGTAGCAATCCGGTATTCTCCGTGCACCGATAAGCCAACGCCTCCACCCATGGTGATGCCATCGAGAATGGCAATGTAGGGTTTGCGATAGCGAAAAACCGTACGATTTAGCCGAAACTCAGAACTGAAAAATTTACGGCAATAGTCAACCCCTTCGCTTCGACTACTTTCGGCCAGTCGTCGAATGTCCCCACCAGCACAAAATGCACGATCTCCGGCTCCTTGAACCAAAATTAAAGCGACATCAGCATCCTTCGACCAAACCTCAAGCATGTCCTGAATTGCTATGACCATATCGTAGTTCAATGCATTTAAAATATGAGGGCGGTTCAACTTGATATGACCGACGGCGCCCCTTCGTG
>CAJWOI010000124.1 GCA_913044255.1 uncultured Alphaproteobacteria bacterium | reverse complement strand
GTGGATGGTGCACGGCCAGACCGAGATCAATGTACGTGATATGGATCCGCGCCGCTATGGCAAGTGGGCCAGTGGTGATTATGCAATTGCTAAATCCATAGATGAGTATCAGCAGATGTATCAGCCTCATCTGCCCGGCGAATATCGAGATGTCGGCAGACCGACCCGCATCACACCGCTGTATGAGACTCTGAAGAACGCCGGGGCTGTCTATGGCGATACCTTCGGCTGGGAGCGGGCCAAGTGGTACGCGCACGAGGGGGTTAATGAGGAGTACGGCTTCAGGCGTAACAACAGCTTTGAGGCGGTCGGCGAAGAATGTCGCGCAGTGCGCGAAGCCGTTGGCCTCACTGATCTCACGAGTTTTGCCAAGTACGAAGTTACGGGTACCGGGGCGCAAGCGCTGCTCGAGCGGGTATGTGCCAACCGAGTGCCCGCTAAAGATGGCGCTGTCGTGTTGTCCCAGATGCTGACACCGCTGGGCGGTATCGAAAGTGAGGCCACCGTGACCCGTGTGGTTGAAGGCCACTACTACCTGTTATCCGGCGCCGTTGCCGAGCTGCATGATTTCGATTGGTTGGTGCAGCACATCGAGTCGGGCGAAGATGTTACGGTGCGCAACGTAACCGATGACTATGGGGTACTGGTGCTGAGTGGTCCCAAATCACGCGAAGTGCTCTCATCGCTGACTGATGGGGGCCTCACCAACGAAGATGGCTTTACCTGGATGAGTGCAAAGGAGATCAGCGTCGCTGGTGTCGCAGTGCGCGCCCTGCGGGTCTCCTATGTGGGTGAGTTGGGCTGGGAATTGCACTGCCCGATGGACAGTGTTGCTGGCCTCCATGACACCCTCATGCAGGCCGGCAAGGTACAGGGTATTCGTCGCTTTGGCACCTACGCGATGAATTCGCTACGCCTGGAAAAAGCTTATAAGGGATGGGGGTCAGAACTGACCACAGAGATCTCCCTGGTTGAGGCCGACATGCTGCGTTTTGCCCGTAAATCGGGAGGCTATATCGGTGCCGATGTCGTTGAGCGTAAGAAGAACGAGGGTGTACCGATTCATCTGGTCTATTGTGAAGTAGACGTCGATGATGCAGACCCCATGGGCAACGAACCTGTTCTCGACGGCGACGCTATTATCGGTGTGACCACCAGCGGTGGCTATGGTCATACTGTCCAAAAGAGCCTGGCGTTTGCTTACGTCAACTCAGGGTTCGAATTACCAGGTACGACCTTTGATATCCGGATATTGGGTGGGCGCCGGAGAGCGACCGTGTTGGCGCAAGCTGCTTGGGATCCAGCAAATGGGCGCCTCAAGGATTGACATACAAGGTAGGAGTCCACAAAGCGTCGGCTAGGTATCGTGGCGAGGGAGTTTTTTGATTATCGAGCCTCGGTAAAGCAGAAATTCAGTTTACGAAAATGGTCGTTAGTGCCTGTGGCTGAGAAAGAAATCTTTAGGGCGAGATAAACTAGGGGCAACGCGTCGTATAGTCGCATATGAAGTGGGAAAATTAAGTCAGCCTCTCTAAGCCTGTTAAGGCTCTTAATATTATTATTAACTTTCAAGTGAGAAGGCCCGAAAAGTATCGTAAATTGGTCGACTTAGTCGCTTTAGCCCAGAACAGCAATATTATCCTAGTAGTTTGGTTGGTTTGATATGCAGCATTGCTTGCTAAATGAAGTCGCCTAGATACAAAAGTTCCGATAACGCTAGTTTGATTAGCTCGATTACTCGATCGCATATGATGTTTTGGACTAGATGCAATGATTGAGCCTGTTCTGCTACTCAACATTCTTGCGGTAGTAGTTTACTCGTTCATTCTGCTAATTCCTGGATACTTGTTTTGCCTGATCGCTGATATTCGCCGGTTACGGTTTCTACTATCATTTGGCATAAGTTTTTCGCTGTTCGTCTTGTGGCAATTGGTGTGCAGGTACTTGGATGTGTCTCTCAATCTATGGCTTGTATCATCATACGTGGGCACAGTTACCCTCCTCTTTTTCTGTTGGGTATACAGTCGAGCATATGGTGTCGCGAGACCGAAGAGGACGGTTAGATGGAGTCTTCTAGTTGGGGCGATCTTGGTTTTGGGAAGCTTTTCTTGCTACCATATTTTCGTAGGCCCTTATACAGAAATACCGTCAGACCTTTATAAGCACCTCGGTCGGGTCAAGATGGTTTCCAATTCACTTTATGGGGGGGTGGTTCCACATCTTGACTTCTCGCTGCAAGATCTTTTTTTCTTTGGCGATAGGCAGAAATACTTTATCGTGCCATTTTTGCATGCTGTCGTTTCCATAAAATTGAAGGTTTTGCCTGTTGACATAGTCCCAGCAGCTACTCTGATCTCTAGTCTGATTTTTCTTTCTTCAGTTTACTGGTTTTCGTTACGGTTGCTCGCTGACATCAAAATACCCATCAACTATAAAGTAGTGGCCGCAAGTGTGGCGGTGATCTTCACTGTGTTATGGTTTGGTGTGGCAACGTTTTCGTACGTTCGATATTACGCATATTTTGCCAGCATTTTTAATTTTTGCTTATTCTTTGGCTGTGTTGTTCTTTTGCTTGACTATTTAGAACGCCCAAGGACCAGCGAGCTTAACTTAATGGCAGTAGGTGTTTTTTTGTTCGTTATGCGAGTTGTGCATGAGCAAGAAATGCTTTTTTCGTTAGTTATTCTTTCTGGCATCATTATTTGGCACTTTGTTAAAGTCAAAAAAAGAGCTCGTCCTTATGACTTGGTCTTGACGCGCCGTGCCAAGAGACTATTTGTGACTGTATGCGTCCTCGTTCCAACGGTTATCTGCCTTACATTCTTTAAGAAAGATATTGGTTTAATGATTTATCCGCATATAATTGATGTGGGGGCGATTTTACCTTTGGGAGTTCCATTGCCAATTGCTAACCCTGAGTTGCGCTTTTGGGATACGTTAGCTTTTTATGGATTGATTGTTTATCTTTGGTATTTCTTTCGATATGCGTGGTTTGGCAAGACCAGTTACGTCGTAGTTGCTATGGCCTCTCCATTGCTAACACTTTTTAACCCAATTTTTTTGGGTTGGTTTTTGCGTGTACTTCCAGGAGGAGGCTGGGACGTGATCTGGAGGTTTGCTTATCTGATGCCGCTTGGTATTGTGGGAGCGTTTCTGCTGATCTTTTCCTTTTGGAATGGGAGAAAGTATCCAAACTGGAGGCGTTATATGCATTCAGGCTTTGGAACCGTACTCTTAATTGGTGCCTTAACACCATTTCATACGCCCTACCTATCCAATAACAATTCTAGACTGGGTAGCTTGGCGCCAGTCCATGAAATAGCAGGGAGTGGTCTCTGGCGGGACCTAATTACGGCAGTTCAAGCAGTACCAGGTAACCGAGTGATTTTCGCGGACGGCGTTACACGTTATGTGCTTGGGGCGGTAACAAGACACTATTACCCAAACAAGGAAGGTTATGAGTTCGACAATGCAGCGCTACCGGTAACAGCCTGGCCGACCTCTATAGAGCAGCTATTGAATTACCCTGGGGCACTTCTTGTTATCAATCGACGGAATGGGGAGGAGACAGCAAGTGCCCGATTTTCTGGACATTGGGCGCAGGATGTGCTGAAGGTTGCGAAGTTTTACCCTCCTGAGTTAAATGATTTCATAGCCGTTAATGAGGGCAGATTTACCTTGTTGTGGGAGAAAGATCACATATGGTTATATGAAATTCAACCGAATATTAATAATGGAAATTGAGTTAAGAGTGTTGATTGCATAATTCGAGGTAAAAAAAGGGGGGTAGTGACGGTGTTGACGCTGGCGTTGATTGCGGTCAGGTCGCCAGGCCCCAATTGACAGTAAAATAAACCTCAGGAAAAAGATTCTTAATTTCTTCTTAGCCTTTACCTTTATAAAAATCGAGCATTAATCCTTGTCAAAACAAACTTATCTCGCGGATATATTTTTCTTGCTCGGAGACGAGAAACGTAAACTGCCAATCATTTTGCTTACGTTTTTGTTGGTCTCTATTCTTGACCTAGTTAGCATTAGCCTAGTAGGTGGCTACGTCACTTTACTGACACAGCCCGCAGAGTCATTTCCAGATCTGGCCAGGACAGCCTTGCGGTGGCTCGGAGTAGATCAAGGCGAGCCGCCAATATTAGGGTTAGGACTATTTCTGATAGGCATTTTTCTTGTTAAAGCGGTGGTTGCAATTAGTGTGCAGCGCGTGATCTTTGCCTTCTCTATGAGTCAAATGGCTTTGCTTCGCACCAGGGCGATCCACGCAATCCAACAGATGCCATATGCCACATTCGTAAGGAGAAATAGTGCGGAATACGTCAACGCAGTCGTTCACTACGTTGGACAATATACCGGCAGTCTTAGATATATATTGAGCCTTGTTAGCGAGGGACTAGTAGCAATTGCAATCTTTGCTTTGCTAACCGCAATTAGTGGGATGGCGCTTGCGCTTCTGCTACTTGTAGGGTTAGTGCTCGTGGTTGGTTTCGATAAGATTTTTCGTCATCGATTACCGCGGGCTGGCAAGTTATCCAATGAGGGTAATCAACTGGCTATACGCGCGATTAATGAGTGGGCAGCAGGATTTAAGGAAATACGGGTACTGGGTCGTGAGCAGTATTTTTTCGATCAAGTGAGTGATGGTTCATGGCAGGTAGCTAGGGCAAATACGTTTACCCAGTTAGTCGGCGCTATGCCACGCTATCTTGTAGAGGTTGCGATCATCGTGTTTGTTGTTTTGTTGGTGGGATTGAACACAGCCAATGGTAATTCACTTGAGTCAATTTACCCGACCATCGGAATGATGGGGGTAGCGGCGTTAAGGTTGGGCCCGATAGTCAGTCTCGTGATAACGAGTTTCGTTTCGCTGCGCACAAATCGTCCGGGAATCACACTTTTAAGAAGAGAGTTTGATCATCTCACGAAATCCGGTGAAGAGTCACTAATGCATCGCAAGGGAAATGATCAAAAGCCATTTAAGGAGTTAGTACTCCGTGAGGTTAGTTTTTCATATGCTGAGGAGTCGAGGCCGGCATTAAAAAATATTTCGCTCTCACTAATCTCGGGAGAGAGTATTGGTCTGGTTGGGCCTTCAGGAAGCGGCAAGACGACACTAGTGGATATAATTCTCGGGTTTCTGGAGCATCAAAGAGGTGAGGTCTCGCTCAATAACCAGCCACTACGTGATCACTTGCAATCCTGGAGAGCGCAAATAGCTTATTTGCCGCAAGAAATCTTCCTGATCGATGATACGATACGTGAGAATATATCCTTGGTTGGAAAGGGCAAGGAGGTGGATACTTACCGCTTACAATTGGCACTTTCTCAGGCCAGGCTCGCGGACTTTGTGAAAGAGTTGCCTGATGGGCTAGATACTATACTTGGTGAAAATGGTATACGTCTTTCTGGAGGGCAGCGGCAGCGCATCGCTCTTGCACGTGCTTTCTATCATCAGCGCGAAGTATTGATTATGGATGAAGCCACGAGCGCGCTTGATACCAAAACTGAGCGTGAGATAGTGGATGAGATTCATCAGTTAAAAGGTGATGTTACGATGATCGTTATTGCTCATAGATTGACCACCTTGCAACATTGCGATCGTGTCTATAGGTTGGATAAAGGAAGAATTGTCGAAGTAGACTCCTATGAGGAAATCACGGGAAAAATATATTGATGAAAGCTTATTGGGGAAGGGGCCCATTGGCGAATTAACAGGAGTTGTTTGTTTTTGACTTACACGCCAGCCACGTAGATTGGGTAGGTAAAGCGGGTTTGGCGATATGCGTTAATCAGATACCCTCGCTTCTCGAATCTCCAGAGTTAGTGGTTGCTACGATCCAGCCTTCCTCCGGTCCTCGTCATAACATCTTGAAAAGTTGTGGCCATTCGCTTCAGCTCAAATCTGGCGACAATTCGCTCCCGTGCGTTCATACCCATGACTGACCGGGCGGCGAGAGGCTTGTTGTATACCTCGCACAATGCCTCTGCGAGGTCAGTGCTATTGCTGGGAGGTATGATGAAGCCTGCGTTTCCGATAAGCACGGTCGAGTCTCCAACGTCTGTAGCAATTACTGGTAATGCGCAGGACATTGCTTCTGCAATAGTATTTGAAAAGCCCTCTCCCCACTCGGAGGGGCTGACAGCAACGTCGAACATTGAGTTCAAAGGACCCACTTCAGATTGCTCACCAAGGAAGATAATCGAGTCACCAACATCGTTTTCTACTATCGCCTGTCGTAGCACGTGATTGTTTTTATTCGCGTCTCGACCGACTAGCACCACCTTCATATTGGGAATTGTCTTTCGGGCTTTATGGATTGCTTGGAGAAGGATCGCATGTCCTTTCATCGGGTGAATCCGAGCTACATGCCCTATGACGAACTCGTGTTTTCCTATGCCAAGGGTCTCTCGCCATCGTTTTCTTGCCGCGGCGTCTGGAAAAAATTTATTTGTATCGACACCATTCGGGATAGCAATGGCACCTGAGTTGTTGAAACCAAGGCGCGCATGTTGTTGAATAGCAAATTGGCTGTTGTAAATAATCAGATCGGCAGAGCGGGATAACAGAGCGTTGAGTCGAATTACAATGCGAGCGCTCTTCCGTTCTCGGGATAGATCTGATATTGAGTGTCGAATATTCCAAATTGCTCTTGACTTTGAATGTCGCTGAGCCCACCAAGCTGCGAGATTTCCGTCGTACATCCAGCCAACACAGAGGTCGGGTTCGAATTCGGTGGCAATTCGGCGCAACTGCAAAGCCAATTTAGGTGCAGAAAGTCGGCCAGTTCCGTGCAGAAAATCTACACGAATGCCAGCCTCACAAATTTTCATAGCAATTGGGCCGGGCGGACCCAGGCACACGACCCGATGGGTAGCTGCTTTTTTTTGAGCGATAACTGAGAGCAAGCGGTAAAGGAATGTCTCCGCACCTCCGGTTTGCAAGCCTGTGATGGTATGCAAAATCCTCATTCAGACACTCCTAAGAGTAGCTGGACGTAGGATTTCGCTATCGTTTCTGGATGGTATTGGTTTATCAAGCTTTCAGGGTATTCTGGTTGTTTACGGTTTAGGCAGACTTCAATGGCAGCGGCCATTTCTTTGATATCGCCTACCGTAACGAGTTCACCCCAGCGGCCATTTTCAAGAATTTCTTGGGGGCCATGGCTGCAATTTGTCGCGACCACTGGACACCCACATGCTATTGCCTGAATTAAAGCGTTAGGGAGGCCTTCCCAGGCCGATGATAAGATAAATACTTCTGCGGCTTTCATATACTTGAATGGGTCAGGATCGAAGCCAGGAAGAAAAACGCGATCAGCGATTTCAAGTTTGGAGGCAAGATTCAATATATCCGCCCGTTGCGGACCTTCACCAAGAATTATCAGATCCAAGTGATCGATCTTTTTGGTGAACATCAAATGATGATATGCGCTAACAAGATCCATAAATCGTTTTTGCTCACACAATCGCCCCACACCAAGAATGAAAGGCCGGTCGAAATAGATTTTGGAGCTAGTTTGTGATATCTGAACAGGATTAGGGATGATGTGCAGATTTCTGCTTCCTGGTATGTCCTTTGCCACCCCAGTTGATGGAGCGATCACGCCAGCCGTATGTCGATATGCA
>CAJWOI010000123.1 GCA_913044255.1 uncultured Alphaproteobacteria bacterium | reverse complement strand
GCATAGGTACTGGTCGCCATGCTGCGTCGTTAAATGAAGGGAGGCCGGGCGTGCTTCACGGCAATCGCACGTATTTACTTCAGGACGAAGATGGCCAGATCGAGGAGGCGCACTCAATTTCTGCGGGACTGGACTACCCGGGTATTGGACCTGAGCACGCTTGGTTACACGAAGCGGGTCGAGTGTCATATGTCTCGGCAACAGACAGTGAAGCGCTAGAGGCTTTCCAGATGTGCGCGCGGCTTGAGGGAATTGTGGCCGCCTTGGAACCCGCCCACGCGCTTGCACATGTTATAAAAGTGGCCCCAAAGCTACCGTCCGATCACATTATAGTGATGAACATGTGTGGCCGTGGCGATAAAGATATTTTTACTGTGGCAGATGCACTCGGGATGAGTCTGTGATCGCGTTGGCCAAAAAGAACCAACGACTTGAAAAGCGATTCGACAGTTTGCGGAAGCTGAATCGCGCGGGTCTTGTGACATTTATTACTGCTGGGGACCCGAATTTGCAGACAGCTCTTGAGATTATGAAAGGTCTTCCACGTGCTGGCTCGGACGTGATTGAACTCGGCATGCCATTCACGGATCCAATGGCTGATGGCCCATCGATTCAAGCGGCTGGCTTGCGAGCCCTAGCTGCTGGTCAAACTATGGGTGGAACGCTAAATATGGTGCGCAGCTTCCGGAATGGTGATCAGGAGACCCCAGTTATATTGATGGGGTATTACAATCCGATTTACTCTTATGGGGTCGATTCGTTTTTGGTTGATGCCATGGAGGCTGGGGTTGATGGATTAATTGTTGTTGATCTTCCACCAGAGGAGGACGATGAACTATGCCTTCCTGCTCGGGCAGCTGGCCTTCATTTTATCCGTTTGGCAACACCTACGACAGACGATGGGCGTTTACCAATAGTACTGAGGAATGCCAGCGGCTTTCTTTACTATGTATCAATGACTGGTATTACGGGCGTGGGGGTGGTGGGAGCTGACTCTGTTTCGTCAGCAGTAAAACGGTTGCGAGCTCATACAGACCTCCCGATTGCTGTTGGGTTTGGTATTCGTACCCCTGAGCAAGCAGAGGCAATTGCGCGTCACGCGGATGCGGCTGTGGTTGGATCAGCTCTGGTGGATCAGGTCACGGATGGGATTGCGGAAGGCCGAGATCCCGTGAAGGCTGTTCTTTCCTTGACCAGTGATCTAGCTAGTGGTGTTCACCAAGCACGGAGCCGGGGTCTGGCATGAGTTGGTTAACCAATTTCGTACGCCCAAAAATTCAAGCACTCGTCAATCGCGCCCAAATTGGAGATGCACTTTGGGTCAAATGCTCGTCTTGTGAACAGATGATTTTCCATCGAGATCTTGCGGAGCGTCAGAAGGTTTGTCCTCATTGCGACTTCCATATGGCTATTAAGCCGTCGGAGCGGTTCTCGTTGCTGTTTGATGAAGGGAATTATCAGACTATCGAACTTCCCGCTGCTCCCGTGGATCCGCTCAAATTTCGCGATCGGAGGCGGTATGCCGATCGTTTGAAGGAAGCTCAAAACAAGACGGGTCGAGACGATGCAGTAATTGTGGTGCATGGTGCGATCGGTGGTTACCAGACGGTGGTATGCGCGCTTGATTTTAATTTTATGGCAGGTTCAATGGGAGTTGCAGTTGGTGATGGTTTTCTTGCCGCTGCTCGCTTGGCAATTCTTCAGAAGGCGCCATTACTTATTTTTACTTCCTCAGGCGGGGCTCGTATGCAGGAGGGAGTGCTAAGCCTTATGCAGATGCCGCGCACTATTGTGGCACTTGATGAGGTCCGAGAAACAGGATTGCCCTATATAGTCATCCTTACGCACCCAACTACCGGGGGCGTGACAGCCTCGTTCGCTATGCTTGGTGATATAACCTTGGCGGAACCAGATGCACTTGTAGGGTTTGCAGGCCCCCGTGTGATTGAAGACACCATTCATGAAAGTTTGCCAGATGGCTTTCAGAAATCCGAATATTTGTTTGAGCACGGAATGATCGACATGGTCGTCAGTCGAAATAAATTGCGGGATTGTCTCATTAACTTGGTGTGTCTATTGCTTGATAAGCGACCGACAGCGGAAATTGCTAACATAGGGGACCAAGAAGTGGATATCCCCGAGTTGGCATCAGAGAATGACACCTTTTCTGGGGATAGCCCTCCTCTAGAACGCTGACGCTCTTGGCGCTCGAAACTTTGCTTGGCCGGCTTAGGGAGCTTTTCCCTCTTTCTATTGATTTAAGTTTGGGTCGGATGGCGCGCTTACTGGCATTGCTCGGACGGCCTGACAGGCATTTGCCTCCAGTGGTGCATGTGGCGGGTACCAATGGAAAGGGCTCGGTAATAGCTTTTTTGCGAGCGATTCTGGAGGCTGCAGGCTATCGGGTTCATGTATACACCTCGCCGCATCTTGTTCGTTTCAATGAGCGCATTCGACTTGGCGGTCGGTTAATTGCAGACGAGGAACTCACTGAGCTACTCAAAGATTGTATTCGTGCAAATCGCGGAAATCCCATCACCTTTTTTGAGATGACCACTGCTGCGGCTTTCGTGGCTTTTGCTCGGGTTCCCGCCGATGTCGTCCTGATAGAGACAGGGCTCGGGGGAAGGCTTGATGCGACAAACCTTATCACTCAACCCTATTTAACGATATTGACACCCATCTCGATCGATCATCAGTTCCATCTTGGTCGTCGACTTATGCAGATCGCAACAGAAAAGGCCGCAATTCTTAAATCTCATTGTCCTGCGATTGTTGGTGCGCAAACTCAATCTGCACTGAGGATTATAACACGAGTAGCGCACGCACGCGCCGTGCCGCTATGGCGCCAAAATTATGAATGGCGACTTCGGCATCGGGCATTCGGTACTGTGTTCGAATCTACCGCAGCTCGGCGTTTATTCCCTATTCCTGGTCTCGTAGGGAACCATCAACGGGATAATGCAGGCATAGCTGTCGCAAGCCTCGATCAGATGCCAGAGTTTACGGTGCTTGATTCCGCACTGCGTGTAGGGCTAACACAGGTTGAATGGCCTGCTCGACTTCAGCTACTTGCTAGCGGTTCCTTGACACGTAATGTACCGTTGGATGTTCAATTGTGGGTTGATGGCGGTCACAATGCGGCAGCTGGCGCGGCGTTGGCTGACGTTGTCCGGAAGCACCTTATGGATCGTCCGCTACGGCTAATAGTTGGCATGTTAGACAACAAGTCACCCGAAGAGTTTCTTGCTCCGCTTGCACCGTATGTGGAGCGTTTCTGGGGGATCTCGATTGCTGGAGAGAGCAACAGTATTTCTGCTGCGAACATGGCCAATCGCGCGCGCCGCCTGGGATTCACCGCGGAACAGGCTCCCAACATCGTAGCTGCTATCAAGGCGGCAAGTTCCACAGAGTCGCACGTGCTGATCTGCGGCTCTCTATACCTAGCCGGCCAAGTTCTTGCGGCGAATAATGAAACCCTAAACGGAAGGCTGCAACGAAAATTGCGACCGTCTCTTAGAAAACGCCACGTCTAGTGGGGGTTCCCCCTTTGGGTTTGAGTGGTGTCGTAATTTTATTACTTCTCAAATCACGACGATACTTGTTTTAATGTGTGCTTAGATTGACATGTCTATCCATTCGGCCAATTTACTTTTAGTCGTGGCGCCAACTTTAGTTGCTGCGATTTCCCCGTTTTTAAATAAGATCAAGGTGGGGATACCGCGCACGCCGTAGAGCGTCGGAGTTTCAGGATTTTCGTCGATATTGACTTTAGCAACCGTAAGTTTTCCGCTATATTCTGATGCGAGCTCCTCAAGTGTCGGAGCAATCTGAATGCATGGAC
This sequence comes from uncultured Alphaproteobacteria bacterium, assembly GCA_913044255.1. Classification (GTDB taxonomy): domain Bacteria; phylum Pseudomonadota; class Alphaproteobacteria; order UBA7887; family UBA7887. The sequence goes on along the minus strand of CAJWOI010000123.1, from coordinate 3,799 downwards.
CGCACCACTCTGCCCAGAAATCGACTAAGACAGGTTTATCGGCTTTAATTACGTCGGCTTGAAACGAAGAGTCAGTTACTTTAGTCGGAGTCATAAGCCACCCTTTCAGACAAAAATTCTCTTTCTCGTGCCACTTCTCGCGGTCATAACCTATTCATCCGTTCGCATCCGCATGGCAGTTATTTTGTAGCATAAATCCGTAATAAAAAAATGGAACTCTTAAGCAGATGGATGCTAGGACGGCTGTTAGTCTCTTAAACGCAGTACCGACCCGTTCACTGCGATCTTCCGTGTGGCCAAAAAGGAATCGGGTTCGGGTTTAGCATTATTCTTAATGCCTTCACGGATCAAATTGTACCAGCTCCGTCGGTCGAGGAGCTTGTTCCCGATCCAACCGCATACGTAAAGTTGGTCCGCAGCACGGGTCATCGCTACGTATAGCAGGCGACGATATTCTCTATCGCGATTTTCCTCAGCTGCTTTGCTCCAAGCCCCGCCAATTTCATCGAGCCAAGCTTTGCGTGCCGCCCAGAGCAGGCATTGTTGGTCAGTCGACCAAAGAAGGCGAGGTGTTTGCTTTGGGATTTGAACTGTGTCCGGTAAAAAAACTATGGGTGCCTCCAGGCCCTTTGCACCATGGATTGTCAAAATTCGCACGGCATTTATGCTGCCTTGCTCGAGGTCGCGGCGTACTGTGATGGGCCCACATTCAATCCAGTTAAGAAACCCTTGCAACGACGGCGCATGGCTAGACTGATAAGATAGAGCCTGTGACAGAAACTCATCCAATGGATCTAGCACTTCTTCGCCAAGTCGAGACTGGAATGCATGGCGTCCCCCACCCCCAGAAAGTAGTTCTGCATACAGCTCGTATGGTGGCTTTTCTTTGGCGTCATGAAGTAAGTATTCGAACATTCTTTTTGCCGTGCCAAATTTAGGGTTGCGCTCCTCGTGGGCACATAGCGCTTGCCATAGAGACCCTTGGCGATCGTGAGCGATCATGAATAAGTCGTCGTCATCAAACCCACATAAGGGACTTTTTAGAACTTCAGCAAGGCTGAGATCATCGGTCGGCATAAGTAAGAAACGACCAACCGAAATCAAATCCATTACTGCGATATGTTCGGTCAGGACAAGGCGATCTACGCCCGATACCGGGACGTGACATGTTTTAAGCGCCCGAACCAAGTCAGTGACAAAAGCGCTACGTCTCCGGACGAGAACCATGATATCTCGGGGGCGAATCACCCGTCCCCGAGACAATAAAGTATTGCCGGAGCACAATTCCTTAATTTTTTCTGCTACTAAATTGGCTAAAATAGTGCAGGCAGATTCTATGTTAACTTGTGTTATTGGCGTGATCCAAGGGCTAACACTTGATTTTTGTCTTTCCTTGATTAACGGCCAAATTTCGACCATCCCCCCAGTATCTGTCCGACCCGCATAATGTTTTTCTTGCGTTTGTGGTGCTAACACGCCGTCATTTGCTGACGGCTGCGAAAATACAAGATCCACTGACTCTAGTATCGCCGCACTCGATCGAAAAGAGGTATCAAGCTTGATGTGGTTCCATTCCGAACGGGAACGTTTAACTCGGTCACTAAAATATTCTTGCATTTGGTTGAAAGCATCGGGGTCAGCGCGTTGGAAACTGTAAATAGATTGCTTGGTATCTCCGACGGCGAAGACTGTTCGGTTCTGCGCGCGCGCGCCAGCGCCAGCGAAGAATTCTTCCGTCAAAGATTGGATAATTTGCCATTGATCGGGATTCGTGTCTTGTGCTTCGTCGATCAAGACATGGTCGATCCCACCATCCAATTTATACAAAACCCAAGCAGCCGCACCGGGTTGGCGCAGCATGTCCCGGGTCTTTATAATCAGATCATCGTAGTCAAGAAAATTACGTGATTCTTTTGCATTTTGATATGCCTTAATGAGGGCATCACCAACCGTAAGTAAGCTAATGCTAGATTCAGAAAGAAGAGCTTTCTTATGCTTATCTCTAATTAATTTAAGCCGGTTTTGCTCCAATTGCAGGATTTGTGCAGTAGGAAAGGCATTGGTTAAGACTGATTTGGTGACCAGGCGAGCTAAAGGGGCATTACCTATGGTAAGAAAGGCGCGGCTGTACGCGCTGAAACTCAAGATACGATCTGTTGGGCTTTTGGAGATCCATGTTTTAATACCTACTGCGCGATTAATATCTGTCTTGGCCCCTTTAGCCATTAATGCAGCCGCCTTACTCAGTCCTTTGGAGTCAAAGGCGTCACTGGCGCAGGCGGAGGCTAGAATGCTTTGTGGTGTATCGGCTTCGGTTAAGGATAAAGTGGATCGAATGTGACGTGCCGCACCCTGCAGCCCGCCATCAGTTAATAAATTTGCGATTCGTGTTCGGTCGGCAGTCAGTTCTGCAATGAGGGCGCGGAATCCCATGTCTTGTGTGTGGAACGCAACGACTTCTAGCGCCTTTGTAAAATTCAGGTCATCGTTAGTTCGAAAATTGCTAAGCAATTCATCGATTGTGGTTTCTAACAACACGGCGGCAGTTTGTTCATCTATGACGGAAAAATGCGGGGTGATATTAGCTTCTAAAGGAAATCGACCTAGTAAGGTTTCGCAAAAAGAATGAATAGTTTGTATTCGCATGCCTCCAGGGGCATCCAAGACCCGGGCGAGTAGGCATCTTGCTCGTGCCTGTGTGGGTTTATCAGCGCTTACTCCGGTTAGCTCTTTCAGATCGTGGGCCAGCTGTTCTTCGTTGACTATGGCCCATGAGACTAGGCGTTGGTTCAGGCGGTTTGCCATCTCGGTGGCGGCTGTGCGTGTGAACGTTAAGCACAGTATTTGCTGTGGGGGAGTGCCGCCCAGCAGCAAGCGCAAGGTTCTATCGGTCAAAGCCTTTGTCTTCCCGGTGCCAGCTGAAGCTGATACCCAAGCCGACGTACTGGGATCAGAGGCTAGTCGCTGGCGGTTTTTTGTTTTTGTGACGGCGGATGCAAGAGTCATTGTTCATCACCGCCCGAAGACCATTCTAAAACCCTCGCGAGATGCCGGTATGCACTGTGCCGCATGGTCTGATCGGCAATTGGTGTTGCGCAATACGGAGTAGAGTGGTTGTCGAACGCGGCCACCAGTGACTTCACCCCAGATAGCGCCTCTTCCGACAGAGTGGAGACATCTTGGTCCATGACCCACGTCTCGCCTGCCGGCTCTCCTCCGCTGAGCCGGACGTATACCAAAGCTCGCGATGGACCGCCAACTAAGTTCTTAAAGCCACCTCTGTTTGCGATTGCTGCCTCGAGCGGCAACTGTGGTGCCTCACCCGAAGAGACTTTTGCTCTGCTTGGAAGTAGGCCAGTTTTATAGTCGATAATGTCGAGTGTGCCATCGCCGTATCGGTCGATACGATCTGCTTTGGCGGTCAGCGTAAAAGTGCCGCCGGGAGCATCAATTTTCAAACTGCCCGTCTGTTCCGCCAATGACTCGACAATTTCGGTTCTTCTGGCTCTTTCCAGTCCGATGAACCAGTTGGCCATACGTTCAAATCGGGACCACCAGAAAATTTGCACGCTAGGCTTTGCGGGATTGGAACTAAAATAATCCATGCCTATAGAAAGTAGGTGATCTAATGCCTCGTCAGGAAATTTGCTCGGATATTCCTGTACGAAACGATCAAGTATGGCGTGGATGGTATTACCATAATCTGCTGCGTCGTGTGGAGCGTTGACGGGACGGAGCGGTCGAAGCCTTAGGATGTCGCGGGCATAAACTTCATAAGGATTGTGCATCCATTGTTCAA